>JBALXG010000116.1:3328-5475 GCA_036961055.1 Leeuwenhoekiella sp.
TATTTCACATTAAGCTTACTCTATAATTTCAACAAAAATATCCTGTCTTGGCACGGATGAATAAAAATCTGGTCTTTTTAAACCCGAAGAGACGCTAATGATCTGACCTAAATAATTTTCAAACACAAAATGTGGATAACCTTTTGACTCAAAAGTCACAGCTTCATTTGTAATGAGTTTATAGGCCTGTACTTCTTTAGTATATGGAGAATTTGTATAATACCACTCAGGATCATTATTTGAGCCATACATAATCGTCCCTTGGTTATTTATAGATGTAGCGTTATAAGGAGAAGGATAGGAGCGTAAGAATGAATAATTTTCTGTATCATAAATTTTATTCTCACTTAAATTAATCGCATATTTCTTTAAGTTATTATAAATAACGTCACCATCTTTTTTAGCTCTAAGCGGTATATTCTTAAGCTCACCTTCAGAAAGATTTCCTGAACTGCGTATGGTAAATAAGATACTTTGGTTTTCCGCATAATTCCCTACAAGTAAGCTACTTTCATCTAATTTTAGGATATAATTATTGTATTCGTAGTGAGGTGTTTTAAAATGTGCTTTTTTATCAAGGAGTTCAAAATTTCTATTTTCGCGTTTATATAAATATATATAATCTTTGTTAGTGATGGCCCAAATATTTTCTCCAATATAGGTGAAGTCATTAATTACGGGCACCTCTTCGGGGCTTAAGGTATATTTAAATTCAATGTTTTCAGCATTATAAACATCGATAGTATTATACCCTGAAAGGATGGCAATTTCTCTGCCATGCGAAGATTTCACAAGTTGAACATCCAGATTATTAATGCCGGTATCAGGTTTAAGTGATCGGGGCTCAATTGTTTTAGTGCTATAATTGTACTTATCAATTACGAGGATGCCATAATCATCCAAACCCAAAAAATAAAGAATAGGATTTTGGTCATCAATGGTTATGGAAAATACATTTTCAAGTTCAAGAATTTCAGGCCTTTTATAAATAGCTTCTCTGCTACTCTTTACAATTTCATTATTGAGTTCACTTCTGTTTCCAAAAATATCATACACCACTATGCTGTAAATAGGATTTTTAAAGTAGGGTGGAGCGTAATCTGTAAATGTCGTGGTATTTACATCATCAATAGTTGCTAAAATTTCATCTTGATATAAAAACCCGGAACCATCAAAATAATTCTGTAATACAATCTCATAATGAGAGAAAAAGTTTCCATCATATTTAGTCCAGTTTAATTCTATATTATCACTAGTAACCGTGGGTTGCAATTGTTCTACTGCATGAACAGCAAATGTCCAGGTATTTAAGGTAAGAAGATCACTTTCTCCTAGTAGACCTTTATCTGTATATATTTTAAAGAAATAACAAATAGTCTCTTGTAAGGGAGGGTTGTCGTCTACAATGTAGAGTGTATTAATGTCGTTAATTGAAGCTAATAATTCTGCATTCTCTTTATCACAACCTTCTAATGAACGATAAATTTCATATTTTTTAAAATTTTGATCTCCTTGATACATATTCCATTCTAAACGAATCTTGTCCTTATATTCGTCATTAGTATTACGTCTAAATGTCGATGAGATCGCATCAATCCCTTTGGGTTCATATTTACGAGCACTAAGGGTTATTATATCTGCTTCATCATCTCCATCAACATCTGCCTTAGCTTTAAAGACAAGTACAGTGCTTGATAGTTTTGTGATAACGAGTTCCTCACTTTGCAAACTATAATTGCTAAGCGTAAGTACCCCATTTTTCAGACTCCAGGTCAAAGTATTTATCTCAGGCTCACAAAGGTAATTAGCAAAGAGATATTCTTTATAAAAGTTATCAGACGTAAAGGTGAAATAATCACGATCACATTGTGGAAAATCAGATGTTACAGCTCCACTCTGCCCGTCATAGGCTACCGCATAAATTGACCATGTTCCTAAGAGAGCATTTTTATCTGCAGAAGTGAGTGCGTCTTCATAAAATGGATCTGCGTTTATAATTTCTGTTTCGTCATCATTTTTAGAACAGGAAACCAACACAGAGAGCATTAAGAAATAAGAAGCAAATGAATACGGAAGATTTGAAGTAATCGTATGATTTCTTGCCATATAAGTATTAGTATTTGAGTAATTATTCAATCTAATATATT
>JBALXG010000116.1:5485-7652 GCA_036961055.1 Leeuwenhoekiella sp.
AAAAAAATCCGCTAAAGATTTCTCCAGCGGATTTTTTTGAAATAAATATTTACCTTTAAGCTTATTTCATATCAGGATACCAGTCTAATTCAATCACTTCAATATTTGCATTTCCTTCATTAACAAGTGATTTAAATTTGTCTACATCGCTTAATCCATCTGTACCACGATAGTGATAAGGATAAACTTCTTTTGGCTTAAAAGCAAGCACGGCTTCTGCAGCTTTATCAACAGTCATAGTGTAAGGAAGATTCATACAGACAAACGCTTTGTCTATATTTTTTAAATTACGCATCTCAGGTATGTCTTCTGTGTCACCGGAGAAATAAACGCGCATTCCATTTTTTTCAATTACATAACCATTACCTCGGCCTTTTGTATGAAACTGTTTGGCTTCTTCACGTAAATTATACATTGGGATCGCTTCTATAGAGAAGCCAGCAATGTCTTTTGTGTCACCATTATTAATGATAGTAAGTTGAGATTTAATATCACCAGCAAGTGAGTCTGCAACTGCTTGTGGAACGATAATCATCGTACTATCACCTTTTATGGCATTTAATGTTTCTGCATCAAGATGATCACCGTGAATGTCTGTTATTAAAATAATAGCAGGTTCTGGCTGACCTTCATAAGCAGCTGCGCCACCTACGGGATCAATGTAAAAAACGGTATTATCCCAATTAAAAACGGCCGAAGCATGCGAAATAGGAGTAAGGTCAAAATCTGAAGAAACTGTTTCTTCAGTCGTCATTGCCGTTTCCTCAGTTTCTGTAGCTTCTGCTTCCTGGTTTTTGTTTTCGGTCTTGCAGGCGATAAGAGCCAGAGCGGTAAGACCTGTTAATGCTAATTTTTTCATTTTTCTTTTTTATTTGATAGTTAGTTTCATTTTTATATCAGCCCGTTCATAAGGAAGATTGTCTTCCAGCGGTACTTCTACAAAGCCAAATTTATGATAAATGTAAATGGCGTTTTCTAGTCTTCTATTAGAATATAATATAAGACTATCAATTTTTTCATTTTTAGCATATTCCAGACAGTATTTCATTAGCTGCTGCCCGATTTTTTGTCCTCTCACCGTTTTATCAACAGCCATTTTGGTGAGTTCGTAATCTCCGTCTTCAGTTTTCATTAACGCGACAACGCCAACAACCTGATTATCTGCAAGTGCCACCAGAATATGACCACCTGTTTGTATGATATATTTTTCGGGTTTGCTCAGCACTTCTTCATCATGCTTTTCAACATAAAAATATTGCTTTAGCCATGCGATATTAAGCCTCTCAAAATCAGCTGAATATTCTGGTTTATAAGTGTCAAAAGTAATTTTCACAGTTTGGTTTTAAAATTTAATTACAAAGTTAAACGCTATTATTCTAAAAGCTTACACTTTAATTTAAACCTTATAACGATCTGTCATAAAATGCAAAGTGCTTCTATAGTATTTTTGTATTTTTAGCAGTATAAACTTTTATAGCTATGATTAAGAAAAAACCAGGCTTAAATACTATTTGTACGCACGTAGGTGAGGTGCATGATAAGCAATTTAAAGGAGCCATTTCACCTATTTATATGTCAACGTCATACGCTTTTGAAGATGTAGATGTAAAACGATATCCTCGTTATTTAAATACACCTAATCAAGAAGCGCTAAGTAAAAAAATTGCAGCTCTTGAGGGTACAGAAGCTGCGCTAATCTTTGGTAGTGGGATGGCGGCAGTAAGTACTGCTTTGCTTGCTTTTCTTAAAAATGGCGATCATATTGTACTTCAGAAAACACTTTATGGAGGTACTTTTAATCTTGTTACAGAAGAGTTTGAAAGTTTTGGTATTGAGTACACATTTACAGATGGCCTTGATGAAGAAGCTTTCGCGAAAGCAATACAAGACAACACAAAAGTTATTTACATAGAAACACCGTCTAACCCACTCATGACGATTACGGGAATGAAAATGGTTGCAGATCTGGCTAAAAAAAACGGAATTGTTACCATGATCGATAACACTTTTGCCTCGCCGGTTAATCAAAATCCGGCAGATTTTGGGATTGATATTATAATTCACAGCGCAACCAAATATATGGGCGGTCACAGTGATATTCTTGCTGGTGCCGTTGCCGCATCTCACGAGCATATGGATCGTATTTGGCATAAAGCCAAAAATCTGG
>JBALXG010000117.1:0-7576 GCA_036961055.1 Leeuwenhoekiella sp.
AAACTGAACCAAATCTATTAAGCTGACTGTTATATGCGAAAGCCCTCGTGCGCATCGAGCTGCCATTTTGCTTTTTATACTGGTACTCAAATTCTGCCTTTAACGTGGCTACATCTACATTACTGGGACATTCACTGGCACAGGCTTTACAACTTATACAGAGGTCAAAAACATCTTTAAGTTCTTTGTGATTAAATTTATTCTTACTTTCAGAATTAGTTAGAAATTCGCGTAAGGTGTTAGCTCTTCCTCGTGTTGTATCTTTTTCATTACGTGTTGCCCGGTAACTTGGACACATTGTGCCGCCCGCCGCGGGGAGTTTGCGACAATCGCCGCTGCCGTTACATTTTTCTGCAGCCCGAATAATCCCTTCAGAATCTTCAAAATTAAGAAGCGTTTTTACCTTTGGTTCTTTACGGTCGATCTCGTAGCGCAGATTACGATCCATAGGATAAGCGTCTACAATTTTACCCGGATTGAAAATATTTTCAGGATCAAAAATTTTCTTTATTTTCCTGACGAGCTTATAATTTTTCTCCCCAATCATTAGCGGAATAAACTCTGCACGCACAATTCCATCGCCGTGTTCCCCGCTCATGGAGCCGTTATATTTCTTAACAAGCTTCGCAACATCTGTTGTGATTTTTCTAAAGAGAACTACATCTTCTTTTTTCTTTAAATTCAATATTGGGCGCAAATGCAACTCGCCTGCTCCGGCGTGGGCATAATAAACCGCATCCTGTTTGTAAACTTCCATTAAAGCTGAAAATTCACTTATATAAGCCGATAAATCTTCAAGTGCCACCGCAGTATCTTCTATACATGCAACAGCTTTACGATCGCCTACAATATTGCCCAACAAGCCCAGACCAGCTTTGCGCAACTCAACCGCCTGATCAATTTGTTCACCATTAAGTGGCGGAAAAGCATAGGCTAAACCCGAGTTTTGAAGTGTTTTAGTCAGATTTTCTGCCTGTAAAATAGCGTCCTGTAAATCGTCTGCGCGCACTTCAAGCATTAAAATCGCAGCAGGATCTCCCTGAATAAAAAATCGATTTTTTTGTTGCTCTCGATTATTTAAGGTACAATCAAGAATTACCTTATCCATCATTTCGCAACTATACAGATTATGTTTCATCGCCGGAACGACAGCTTGCAAACATTTCTCAATACTGTCAAAATGAGCCGCTACCATCACGCCATGTCGTGGAGGTAAATTGTCAAGTTGTAAAGTTATTTCTGTAGTAAAAGCAAGCGTACCTTCACTACCGGCGAGAAGTTGGCAAAAATTAAATTCGGTTTCTAAGCTTTCGTCAAAAATTGCATTAGTACTTATTTTATCTACGGCATATCCTGTATTGCGCCGGTGAATCCCTGGTTTTGGAAAATTATTAGCTATTTCTGCCCTTATTTCGGGAGGTTTTAGGGCTTTATAGACCGATTTATAGAGTTTTCCTTCAAGGGTTTTAAGCTTTCGCTTATGCGAAAATTCTTCTGCACTCTGTGATTCAAAAACCACTTCGCTGGCATCACTTAAAATTGCCTTTAACTGAATAACCTTATCGCGTGTTACCCCGTATTTAATAGAAGTCGTTCCGGATGAATTATTACCTACCATCCCGCCTATCATACATCTGTTTGAGGTTGATGTGTTGGGGCCAAAAAACAGTCCGTGAGGCTTTAAAAACCGGTTTAATTCATCCCTTATTACTCCGGGTTGTACGGTCACTGTTTTGTTTTTCGCGTCAAGCGAAATTATTTCTGTAAAGTATTTTGACACATCAACTACAATTCCTTCACCCACACATTGTCCCGCCAGAGATGTGCCTGCCGTGCGTGGTATTAAAGAAGTATTATTTGCTTTGGCATAAATTATTAAAAGTTTAATATCCTTAATAGTTGACGGAAAAGCTACAGCCAATGGTATTTTACGATAAACTGAAGCGTCTGTAGCATAAAGGGTTTTATGCAAATCGTCAAAAAATAATTGGCCATCTAAAGTGCTGGCAAGTTGTTCTAAAGACTTTTTTTGGTCTAACGTCATAACTCAAAAATACAATTATTGGTGTAGACACTTAACATTCTATTAGGCAAGCTTAACAAAATATTAGCTACGATATGAAAAAAATGCATTGCTGATAAAACTACATTTGCTGCATTAACAATTAATTTAACTTATTATGAAAAGAATACTTTTATTAACCCTGTTCATCGCAGGATCTTTATGGCAAGCAGAAGCTCAATCTATTTCAGAAAATGCTCTGGGCCTACGCTTAGGAGATAACGACGGGTTTGGTGGAGAGATTTCTTATCAACGCGGGTTGAGTGAAAATAACAGATTAGAATTTGATCTGGGATGGCGCAATGGGAATGATTACGATGCTATAAAACTAGCTGGTTTATACCAATGGGTATGGAACATAGACGGTGGTTTTAACTGGTACGCTGGTGCCGGTGGTGGACTGGGAAGTGTAGGTTATGACGATAACTACGCGGGTCACAATGGAGATAATGAAGTATTTGTTTTTGGTGCAGGTGATATAGGTATTGAATATGACTTTGATGTGCCCCTTTTAATATCTCTGGATTTTAGACCAGAAATAGGATTTAATGACTTTAATGATGATCTAGGCTTTGATATAGCGCTGGGGATACGATACCAGTTTTAGAGCTCTTAAATTACAATAGCAAAAACCCGCATTTTGAAGATGCGGGTTTTTTATTTTATGATAAAGCTAAGGTGAAGTTTTTTTTGAAAATATTACACTTTAACCCTTTCAAGTGCTTTCATATAAACCTCCTCATACATAGGAACAATATTTTCAATATCAAATTTACGAGCTTCTTCTCTGGCTTGTTTTTTAAACTGAGAAAGAATTGCATCTTCCTTAAGAATAGAAATCGCATTTGCCGCCATCCCCTCAATATCACCTATTTCATTAAGATAACCAGAAACTCCTTGAACGTTTACTTCACTTAGACCACCGGCATTTGAGGAGATCACCGGCACTCCAGCCGCCATTGCCTCAAGAGCAGCCAAGCCAAAACTTTCGGCCTGTGAAGGAAGAATGAAAAGATCTGAAAAACACAGAATCTTATCAATCTCATTACTGTTACCCAGAAAAATCACCTTTTTAGAAATACCAAGTTCTTCACATAAAGCTTCGGCCGGTGCTCGCTCAGAACCTTCACCTACCATGATAAGTTTAGCAGGAATATGTTTCTGAATCATGTTGAAAATCTTAATAACATCTGGTATGCGCTTAACCTCTCTCATGTTACTAATATGCGTAACAATGCGTTCATCTTCAGCTGCCATTAAATCACGCTGACAATTAGTAAATTCGGTTTGAATATGACTAAAATCGATAAAATTAGGTATCACGTTTATTTTTCTTTTAATATCAAATAAACGCAAAGTATCTTTTTTAAGACTTGCAGAAACCGAAGTCACCACATTACTTTTATTTATGCTAAAAGTTACTGCCGGCTTATAAAAGGGATGGTTCCCTACAAGCGTTATATCTGTACCATGCAGTGTTGTTACCATAGGAACAGTAATTCCCTCCTGCTTAAGCATTTTTTGAGCCATATATCCTGCATACGCATGCGGGATTGCATAATGCACATGCAAGAGATCAATATGATAAGCTCTAATAATATTTACAAGTTTACTAGAAAGAGCTAGCTCATAGGGCTGAAAATGAAAAAGAGGATATTCGGGCACATTTACTTCATGAAAGAATATTTTTTCATTAAGTAAATCAAGCCTTACTGGTTGTTTATAGGTAATAAAATGAACCTCGTGACCCCTTTTTGAAAGAGCAATCCCCAGTTCTGTGGCTACTACACCACTACCACCAAAAGTGGGATAACAGACTATGGCAATTTTCATTTTATAAAAATACTAATTAACTATCGCTTCTTGTATCACTTCCTGAATTTTGGTACGCAAATTAGAAGAGATTAACTTTCTATTGTCAGCAGTTGGGAATGTACGATTTGAAAGAAAGACATAAATAATTTCTGTTTCAGGATCTGCCCATGCCAACGTTCCTGTAAAACCAGAATGTCCAAAGCTGTCACTTGACACACAGCCACACGTAGGCCCTGCAGTTCCTAATTGTGGCTTATCAAAACCTACACCCCTGCGCACATTTTTATCGCAGTAATAGCAGGTATTAAAATCTTTCATAGTCTCTTTAGAGAAGAAACGTTTACCACCGTAATACCCATTCTGCAGATACATTTGCATGATCTTTGCCACGTCGTTTGCATTGCTAAAAAGCCCGGCATGGCCGCCAATGTTATTTTCCATTGCAGCTCCCATATCATGCACATAACCCTGTATTTTTTGCATACGGTAATATGTGTCATTTTCAGAAGGAACTATGTCTTCTTTGTCAAACTTATTAAGCGGTAAATATCCTGTACGCGATGCACCTATCTTTTGATAATAATGAGATTGTGAGAGTTCGTCAAGATTTTTGCCATAATAATCCTCAAGATACTTTTTAAAGAGATAGTATGATAAATCACTATACTTATACTGTCGAGTGGCTAGTAAATCTGAATCTGCTATTATTTTTACAATGCTGTCCTGATAGTCTGACCGCAGGTAAACCTCATCTGCCACTTTTATATTAAAATCATCTGATGGGGCTTTGCGATAATATTTTTTAGAAATATTTCCAGTTGTTTTATCAAGCGTATGAATATAAAATGGTATCCACGGCTTAAACCTTCCGTAATGAGAGAGTACTTCTTTAACGCTAATGTTACTCTTGTTAGAATCTTTTAATACAGGTAAAAGCTGACCTAACTTGTCATTGAGGTGCAAAGATCCCTGATCTTCTAATTCCATTAAAAGAGGTAAAGTCGCCAGAATTTTAGTCATCGATGCAAGATCATAAACATCATTCAATTCTACCTTTTTGTCTTTAGTATAGGTATAATAACCAAAAGCTTTTTCATAAATCACCTTCCCTCTTCTTGAAACGAGAACCTGTGCACCCGGAAACATTACACCATTGAGTCCAATTTTTACAAGAGAATCAATCTTCTCAAGTTTTTTAGAATCCATTCCTTCTTCTTCAGGAACGCCGTATTTCAATCTTCTTAGAGTTCCGGTTTCATAGCTGGTTCCTATTGGAAAATCACTCCCCAATGAAACAGGGGATTTACCTGTAGCTCCTATGGCTCCAAAAATAAGCTGGGCACTAAGTTCCTGTGCTATTTTGCTGTTTTGATAAGATAAAACAATGCCTTCAATATTTTCATTATTCTTCAGATCAAGCATCGCATAAGGTCTAACAAAGAGATCAAGTACCACTCTATTTTTTGCTGCGATTTCCTCAATCCATCTTATATTTTCAGCAGTCATTTTGTATGACTTCCAAGGGGTTTCATTTGATCTATGAAAACCAATAATCACGTAATTATAATAAGTAAGCTGCTCAATCATTTGAGGAAGCGTAGCCGTCTTAACGCGATCAACATTTGTATAGCGAGTCATTTGATCATAAAATGCACTCCCACTATCATCACCTAATTCTACGTATGCAATTTTTTTATCATCCAGATCTTTAACCGGTAAAATTGCTCCTTTATTACGCAAAACTGTAAGAGAAGCTGCCATTGCTTCCCTGTCTATTGCTTCATCTGTTGGAGTATTAAGGTCCTGTACGAGGTTTTTAAGTGCTACAGGCTGATAATTATTAAGACCGACTTTATATTTTGCATATAATATTTTTTTAATCGAAAGCGCTAAACGGTTTTCGGTAATCTCACCTCTGTTGTAAGCGTCTTCTATTTTTTGAATTGCCTTAGGAATGTTTTCACTAATAAGCAAAATATCGTTTCCTGCTTTAAAAGCTGCAAGGTCTATATCTCCAGGCTCCTGAAAGTTAGAGGCTCCTTTCATATTTAATGCATCGGTAAAGATTAATCCATTAAAATTAAGGCTATCCTTTAAAATGTCTGTTACTACTTTTCGTGAAAGCGAAGTGGGATAACCAGGCCTGTCATCTAACGCAGGCACATCAAGATGGGCAACCATTATACTTGCAATTCCTGCATCTATAACCTTTTTATAAGGATACATCTCAATACTATCAAGTCTCTGTCTAGTAAAATTTAGAGTAGGAAGTGTTTTATGTGAATCCTGATCTGTATCACCATGTCCCGGAAAATGTTTTGCACTTCCTAAAACGCCAGTGCCCTGCATTCCTTTAATAAAAGCTACTGATTTTTGAGTAACATTATTTCTGTCTTCACCAAATGAACGATTACCTATAATTGGATTTAAAGGATTTACATTAATATCTACAACCGGCGCAAAATTAATGTGAACACCCAGCCTTTTACAATTTAACCCTATTTGCCTGCCTACTTTTTCTACAAGGTTATTATCTTTAATAGCCCCAAGCGTCATATTCCATGGGAAAGCATAGGTAGAATCAAGTCGCATAGAAAGACCCCATTCTGCATCCATCCCTACCATTAATGGAATTTTACTTAATGCCTGAAATTCATTATTAAGACGCGCCTGTCTTACCGGCCCACCTTTTGAGAAAATAACACCACCTATATGTTGGTTTTTAATAAGTGATTTTATTGCATTCGTCTTAGACTTAGGGTCGCTGGAAAAGACGTCAATCATAAACAATTGCCCTATTTTTTCTTTTAAGGACATTGAGTTATAGACGCTATCTACCCAGACACGCTGGTCTGTAAGATCTGTTGCAAGTAGCGGATTAGTCTCTTGTGCTAATCCTGTAAAGTTGTAAAATATTAATAAAATGAAGGCAATCTTCTTCAGCATAAACAATTTTATTTAAAGAAACGGCAATGCCAGCTTTCTATTGCAGGCACTTCCCAATGATCAATATATTCTTCCTTAGTATTTACCAAATTATTAAAAACTATGGTATTCTTTCCTACGGCGCCATCTTTTGCCATCTTTTTAAAATCAAGCAATGGTTTGTAATGCACTCTGTCGTTTTGAATATAAGTAACATTCATTTTGTCAAGCAATTCAATATCTAATTGCTGTTCTAGTTGCTGTATAAAACGCACCTGAGAATCAATAGAACATCCACTTGCACCAGAAAGTGTCTGGTCAAGACCTATTGTAATAAAACGATCGTATTTAATGTCAAATCCTGCCTGTAAATTGGCCCCATGGGCCGTCCACTGCTCTAAGAAAGAATTTAATTTTGCTTCAATAGAAAGTAACTCTTCCTGAGTAAATTTACGGCTGCTCTGGTAGATCCAGATCCGTGAAGAATTAGGGAGTTTATCAAAAGGAATAAGCATAATTTAATTTTGGCACAAATATACCCCAAGATCTTATCAATGATTAATTTCTTTACGATGATTATTAATTAAAGATTTTGAAAAATCGGCCTAAAAGACCTATAAATCGGCTGCAGAGGCAATCATTTCGGCCACATCCATAACCGCGACATTATCTTCACGTTCTTTATTTTTAACACCATCAGTCATCATAGTATTGCAAAAGGGACAACCCGCGGCAATAATTTCGGCTTTAGTATCAAGAGCTTCTTCTGTACGT
>JBALXG010000118.1:0-7566 GCA_036961055.1 Leeuwenhoekiella sp.
CTAATTCAAATTTTTCAGTATTTGCGTAGGATGAGAACTACTCGCTTCAAATGATTAATTTGAAATCAGACTATGTTTTTTCATCCATAAACTTAGAGCCGCTGGCCAGGAATCTGCCGTGGGTGTCACTCCCATTCCAAAGCCATGACCGCCCTCTTCATAAATATGCATTTCTACTGGTACTCCGGCAGCGTTTAAAGCTGTAAAGTAGTTAATACTATTAGCAACCGGTACAGCACCATCATCTGCTGCGTGTACTAAAAATGCCATAGGAGTTTCAGAATTTACCTGCTCTTCTTCAGAATATTTCATCACTAAATTATAATCGGCAGTTTTTCCTAATAAATTGTCCCGCGAACCACGATGTGTAACACCTTCTTTCATACTAATAACCGGATAAATCAAAATGGAAAAATCTGGTCTGGCAGAGACGCCCTCCTGAGAATCATAAACAGAATCTTTGTAGTGTGTTGAAGCAGTCGCCGCTAAATGTCCTCCCGCAGAAAAGCCCATTATTCCAATTTTTGAAGTGTCTATTTTATAACTCGCCGCACTTTCTCTTACGTATCTTATCGCGCGTTGTACATCTTGTATAGGTCCTATAGTTTTGTCATTCATGATCTCATCACTGGGCAATCTGTTTTTTAAAACAAATCCCGTAACCCCCTGTTTTGCAAACCAGGCTGCCAATTTATATCCTTCTTTGTTAATTGCTAAATGGCCATAACCACCACCCGGACAAATAATGACGGCTGTACCATTTTCTTTGCCTTTTTGCGGACTGTAAACCGTTAAAGTAGGATCTGTAACCCGGTTTGCTCCCGTGACCTGAGCATTGTCATAAATAAGTTCTTCTTTATAATCAGCACTACCTTTACTGTTAGGTATCCCTTTTTGCCAAAGTTTAATAACTTTCTCCTGGGCTTCGGTCTTTACTGAGATCATAAATACTAGAACTAAAAAGCAACTATAGATTATTTTTAATTGAGCCATAATTTTTATTTATATTTTTAAAGTTTTATAAAATTCTGATAAAGAACCTACAGGCAGCGCGATAGAAATCTGAAAACTATTTTTCTATTTGAGCCAAGCCCCGGGTAATTTCAATTCTCTGGATGGATTCAATTTAAATAACTTTTCTCAAAAGTTAATTTATGAAAAATAACTCAGATTGAAAGCTCTTCTGCCGTGCTATAATAGCTCCAGCTTATAAATTTCTGAGCCGGCCAAGAGAAAACAACCTAGCCCGTAATCTTCAAAATCTGGTTGCTTATCTACTGATAAAGGTTGGCCATCTTTAGGTTCTTTCCCCGTAGATTGTAACCAGCCTAAAAAACCGTTTTCCTGTAAACTTTCTGTATTTAATGCGTGCCAGGCTTTTGTTACCACAGGCAAATATTTATCTCGATCGAGCAGTCCGTTGTTTAAACCGTATGTAATTCCATAAATAAATAAGGCAGTTCCTGAAGTTTCTTTTCCTCCAAAATGATCAGGATCATGCAGGCTTACATTCCAAAACCCATCTTTACGCTGAACCTTCGCAAGCGCTTCTGCCATTGTTTTTAAATCGGCTATATATTGATCGCGATGTGGTGCATCTACCGGAGTAATTGAAAGGGTTTTTGCCAAAGCAGCAATCACCCAGCCGTTACCGCGGCTCCAGTATGAATCCTCCCCATTAGGTTCTTTATAAGGTGGATCAAAATCTGCATCACGCCACCAGAAACCGTCTTTTTCATTAAATAATCCGTTGTCGCCTATACTGTTTCGGCTTGCCATATACATCTCATACATTTTCTCAAAATACCTGACATCATTTTCTAAAACCCCCATTTTTGCGAAAACGGGCATCCCCATTTGTATGGCATCAATCCAGTCCCAATCACCATTTTGCGGTGTATGCAGAAATTTTTGCATACATGCGCGTGTGTTTTTTAAATATTCTGGTTCGGGTTGTAAATTGTATAAATCAATATAAGTTTGAGCCGCGCAATAGTCATCTGCGTTGCGTGTTTCATTCCCCGTACGAAAACCCCATTTGTGAAAATCGGCCCAGTCAGATGCATATTTATAATACTCGGCTTTAGGATAAATCTCATGCAGCGCCATAAGACCTTCATAATAAACAGATCTAGTCCAGATATGGCTGGGACGCTCTTTATTAGTGATTATAGTTTTGCCAACATCTGGCCATTTTGCCATAAAATAGGCATTTGCAAGTTCCATTTTGGCCAAAACATCATCTCTGTCGATGGATTTTTGTGCTTTACAATTAAGGCTGTAAACAGCTAGTAGTAGAAAGAAAAAACTCCTTTTCATATTATTAAAACTTTAAAGGTATTTTATTTTGAATCTGTTTTCTGTGGAATAAGTTTTACAGGACCCAATAATCCCGAAGGTGTGGGATCCCAGACCGTGGCGTCAAACTTGCCGTAATCTTTGTTGACCATATTTATTTCATAAAAAATCTTCCACTCTTCACCGCGTAATTCTTTTGCTCGAAGTCGATTTGCAGAAAGATTAGTAACTTTGATTTTTAGCGTGTTTTCACCCGATTTTAGCTGTCCCAGGTCAAGTTTAAAAGGGACAGACCAGGCAGTGCCAATAAACTCATTATTAAGCCAAACCTCCGCACTTTCTCTAACGTCGCCTAGATCTAATCGCCACGAATCTGCATCTAAATCTGGCTTTTTAAAAGTTGTTGTGTAAGTCGCAGAACCTGAAAAATTTGTAGCATCTTCACCTAAAGTAGTCCAGGATTTAAGTTTGTCAATTTGTGCGGCTTCAGGTAAAACAGGTCCGCCATTATTAAAAGTGATTTGCCAAGGTTCTTTAATTTCATAACCTGCATTTAAAGGTTCGCTATACACCCAAGGAGCATTATCATCTGTAACATTTGTCTTTAAAATTAGCGCGTCACCGGCGGATATTTGCACCTTAACTACCGATTTTCCTGCATTATTTCGGGTTTTTGCAAGACCAGATTTTCGCGTAAGCGGATCTAAAATATATACATTTTCAGTTTTAACCGCTAGTGGTATAAATTCATCTACATCCTTTGCCGTGTGATTTACCAGATAGTAAATTTTAGAACCGTTTGCATCTCTTCTGATAAATTTAAGTCCGGTATTTACTAAAGTTTCCGGATAAACATTTGCAGCCGATAATCCGGTTTCCAGATCTGTTTTATTAAGCTTGTTTTTAAAAATCAAAGACTGAAGATCCTGTGTTTCCTTTTCAAAATTTTTGAATCCGGGAACTGTTTCTGGTAATCCGGTAAAGATTATTGATGCTCCCTGATTTTTAAGATCAACTAACTTTTTCAGCGTTGCCAAAGGCATATATTTTGAATCTGGAATTACTAAGGCTTTATAATTTCCTCCCGGCAAAACGATCATTCCATCTTTAACTTTCGCTTGCGCTAAAAATCTGTCTGATAAAAAATCAACGCCATATCCTTTTTGCATCAGCTGCTGAGTTGTTTTGTAAAATGATGTTTCAAGCAACCATTCATTTAAAGAATGAATTTTAAACTGAAAAAATAATTGCCCATTTTGATACGCATTCCACTGATCATAAACAGGCCAGTAAAGCAAGGTTTCATTGTCTGGTTTTCCTTCCTGCAAAACAGATTGCACGTTTGTCACGTAGGAAAACATTGATGGAACATCCTGCCAGATTGTATTATTAGGACTAAAATTTACTGAAGCGTAAAACTTCCAGCCCGGCCAGCCAGCACGCTCAGGAGAATACGTAGAACCGTGCAGAAAAATATGGTTTACGCCATTGAGTAAAAGTTCTTCGGCTTCAGGTTTTGTTTGAGAAAGCGCTGTTTTAAAATGCTCTCTTAACCATGTAAAAGTTTCTGAAGAAATAAGTTGTTTTCCTGCTATATGTCCTGCGGAAGAAGAAAATTTAAGCATCACAGGGTCTGCATCGCCACTTCTAATATTCACTTCTTCCCTTCTAAATCCCGGAATATCAAAAGGCATAGAACCAAAAGTTTCACACTCGGGAATATCGGCTGAAGCATATAAATCTATCAAATTTCCCGGCGAACCGTGAGCTTGTAATTTTGTTTTAAAACCGTGATTATTTGCCCATTGCGTCCATGGTTCATCAAACTGGGTTAATAGTAAATCTGAGATAGTCTCGCGATAATCTCCCTTTACACGATTACCTAAATCGTTATCGCTTTCGCTTAAAAGTAAATTGATGTAAGTCTTAAGATCATAACCTCTCTTTTCTTTAAAGAAATCGAAGAATTTAGGGGTAAAATCGGTATCATAAACCTCATAACTGTCATTAAAAATTGCTCTTAGATGACCGGAAATTTTCGCGAAAGCAGAATCGTACGGTTTTACATAAGCCTCTAAAGCATCTTTAGAATAATGATCTAAAGTAAAACCACCACCTCCGGGAGCAGAACGCTTTACCTGCTGGCCGGTTTTTCCTGTAAAAATTGCATAAACAGTATAATCTGAATCGTTAGGCGACCAGTCAATTTGCCGGCCATCAAGTTTGGCTGTAAGATCTGTAAAATCACCTTCTGCATTATAGGCCAAAAGCGCCGTTAAAACGGCGGGCTGCTTCTCTTTCTCATCAGGTTTTATCATTTTTCGAAAGCGTTCACCTTTTTTAATTTCATATTTACTCACCACTAATTTAGTTGCGGCGTACTCGCTGGTAACCTGAGGACCACCATACGGCCAACCCGTTCCTAAAACCATATCTACACCCAGATCTAAACTGTCTGCTGTTTTTATCGTGAAGTCTAGCATCTCCAGCCATTTAGGTGAAAGGTGATCAATAAAATTTGATTCCTCCCCTTTTACGCCATAGATAGGAGTGATTTCTACACCACCCAATCCAGCTTTTTGAAAAGCGATCAGGTGAGCCTTTAGATTAGTTTTATCAACCGCACTTCCCATCCACCACCAGCGTGTCCATGGTTTTGTAGTTTTAGTGATTTCTGGCCAGATTGTGCTTTCAAAAGTCTTCTCTACAACCTGACTTTTGCAGTTTGTCAAAAGAATTAGTATGATAACAAGAAGGATTAAGGAAAAGTACTTCATTGAATTAATTAGATAGAATTTCAATTAAGCTTAAAGATAATTTTTATAGTAGCTTTTTCTATCCTGTGGCATCCTGTTGATTACAGAGCTTTTGAGAATTGATTTGTGAATGCTATTAGCTGGGAGATATAAGTAATATTTGCTAATCTCATAAAGCACAGTACAGTACAGTACAGTACAGGATGCTTAAAAAATTGGATTTTCTTATTTTTAAATCTTAAACAGAACATCGACATTTTTTAAAAATATTTAAGACGATTGTTAATTGCTTGCCAGACGCTATTTTCAGAATAGCGTTTGGCGTTTATTAAACAAGCTTATTTCAAAACTATGCGCAGTTTATTCCATCTTTTTATACTACTAATAACCTCAGGATTATATGCGCAAACGTCTTTGGGCAATTTTGAAAGTATAAAGTCTAAAACCGAAAAGCAAATAGTCCTAAAAACCTCAAATGGTTTGCTATTATTAGAAATTTGCACCCCGGAAATCATACGCATTAGAAGTTCGTGGACAGGCACTTTTGAACTAGATGAACAATATATGGTAACGCAATACAACTGGTCAAAGACTAACTGGAATCAGGAGGAAACTGATAAAACCATAACCATTTCTACTTCACAACTAAAATTAGAAATAAATAAAGAACCCATAGAAATTGCTATTTATGATACAAAGGGTAATCTATTATCTTCTGAAGAAACAGACACTAAAAGTCTGGGTGGCTATACTCAGAATGAAACAGTAGGATCTCAAAAAATGCTCGCTCTAGATGAAAATTTCTTTGGCTTTGGAGAACGAATGGATTTCCTCGACCGAAGAGGAAAAAAATTAAAACTTTCAGTAGGTCGTGGCGAAGGGCGACCACATATTATTGGGGCTTACAATATCTTGGAAGCTAACTACAGTCCTATTCCCTTTTTTATGAGCACTAAAGGCTACGGAATATTTTTTCATACCGCTTATAATTCTACCTGGGATATGGGATCAAGCTCCACAAATCACTATAGCTTTGAAGCTGAAGGTGGTGAACTGGACTATTATTTTATGTATGGACCCGATTTTCCATCAATTTTAGATCATTATACAGACATTACCGGCAAGGCTCCCCTCCTACCAAAGTTTGCTTTGGGCTTACATGTTGGGACATACAGTGGCGGGACCTGGGGTCATGAAGAGCTTACCTCAGATAAATATCCCCTAGAACTGGTTAAAAAGTTCAGGGCGTTAAATATTCCTATAGATGTTTTGCATCTTGATTCTACCTGGCGCGTATTTGGTAAAAATGGCGGAAGCGGTGCAACAACCTTTGAGTGGCGCGATACTTTTAAAAATCCAGAAGCTATGTTTGACAGTCTCTATGCTCAAAATATTAGTATGTTGGGCGTTCATGTGCGACCCAGATTTGACAATGGGAATAAACTAGATTTGCTAGATCAGGCGCGCAAAAAAGGCTTTGTATATCCAGAACCTAATAATACCGGTGAGTTTGTCAACTTTTTCGATCAGGATGCGGTTGACTGGTGGTGGGAAAATGGCGCGATGCGTCTGGCTAAATCAGGAGCTATGTTTTTTAAAACTGATGAAGGAAGCGCTTTTGGGCGAAAAGCTAACGAAAGCGAAAAAATCGGGCCCCAAGGTCAGGAAATCGGGCGTTTGCACAACATTTTCCCTTTAGCTTATGCTAAAGCCCCTTATGAGAAATTTGCCGAATATAACAATCAACGCGGCATGAACCACACCCGCGAAGGATATGCGGGCATACAACGTTATCCATTTATTTTTGCCGGTGACTGGCCCAGTGAGTGGCAATATTTTGAGCCGGTAATAAAAGCAGGACTCAATATAGGTTTGTCTGGTGTAGGCAACTGGGCGCATTGTATGGGAGGTTTTGAGCATGTCGCAGATCCCGAATTATATATTAGGTGGACGCAATTCGGACTATTAAGTCCCATCGCCCATCTTTTCGGTATGGAGCATCCCAACTATAAAGAACCGTGGAATTATGGTGAGGAAGCACTGGCCAATTTTAAAATGTATGACAATTTACGTTATAGTCTTGTACCTTATTTATATAGTTTTTCGTATCAAAATCATAAAACAGGATTGCCCATTATGCGGGCTTTGGTTTTAGAATATCAGGACGATCCTAATGTTTATGAAATCACAGATCAATACCTGCTAGGCGATGATTTTATGATTTGTCCTGTTACTACAAAAGGCGCGCAAACCCGCACCGTTTATCTGCCCGAAGGTAAATGGATTAATTATTGGGACAATAAAACATTCACTGGCAAGCAATATATTAATGTGCTTTGTCCACTTGATGAGATGCCTATTTTTGTAAAAGCAGGAGCAATTATTCCTATGCAGGCACCGCTTCAGTTTATAGGAAATAAGGAAACAACAGCGATTACTTTTGATATTTATCCATATAAGAAGAGTGATTTTACGCTGTACGATGATGATGGAAAAACTACTGAATATTTAG
>JBALXG010000119.1:0-7535 GCA_036961055.1 Leeuwenhoekiella sp.
AAATCGTGCTCCTAAAACAACAATAATTTCAGTTAAACCGGTATTTTCAAGCTGGTCAATAGCATTACCCAGAAGCGTAGTTTCTCCCCAGGGAAGTATTTGTTTAATAGTTCCCATTCGGCTTGAAGATCCTGCCGCAACTACTATGCCTGCTATTTTTTTCAAGTTTTTACCGATTTATGTATGAATTGCGCCGCTTTTATCTTTTAATGCTATAGGTTCTTGCTTTCTTACTGTTGTAAGAATCTCTGAAACAATAGATACCGCGATTTCCTGAGGAGTTTCTGCACCAATGTTTAAACCACTGGGGCCGTGAATTCTGTCAAAAAACTCATAGTCAACTTCCGGGCAATATTCCATGAACTCATTCAGTAATTTCTCCCTTCTTCGTGCAGGACCTAATACCCCAATATACGCCGGTAGGGTATCTTTTAGAAAGGTAAGAAATTTAAGATCAAGAGCATAATTATGGTTCATAAGAATAATCGCTGTTTCTTCATCTATTTTTGAAGTAGGCAATTCTTCAGGAATAATATTTAGCATTTCTTCAGCTCCGGGAAAATTGAGCAATGTTTTTGGGTCTTTAGGTGATGATACTATAGTAACTTCCCAGCCTAATTGAGCCGCCGTAATACAAAGTTGCACTGCATCATGTTCTGCACCTATAATTATTAATTTAAATGCAGGTGACATTTCCTGTTCAAAAACCTCACTTTTTTGGTCAATTTTCGGCTTAAAAGCAGGAGAAAACGGTTTGCCTTCATCATTTTTAAAATATAATACAGAGCCCATTTCTCGCTTGGTGTTTTCCTCTAAACTGAAGTATGATTTTATGCTGAATAAATTTCTTTGATGCAGGTTATTTTTGAATGCATCAATAAATTCATTGTCAACATAAAAAGGCTCAAGAAGTATATATAAGATCCCTTCACAACCCAATCTATAACGACCATCATAGGTCATTATCTTAGAGATGCCATCGTTAAAAACACTTTGTGCCTGTCTAAGCACTTCTTTCTCTACACAGCCGCCACTTACAGCCCCGGTCATACTACCATCCTGACTTATAAGCATTCGCACACCCGGCCGTCTGTATGAAGAACCATCAAGTTTTACTACTGTTGCAAGAACTGTCTTGTAACCTTTCTGGTTTGCATTAATAAAATCCTGTATTATTTTTTTGAATTCGTGTGTCATTATGAGCAAAAAAAGAGATAATTACACGAAGTAAATTATCTCTGTTTAGAATGATTGTTAAAATTTTGAGAATTAACCTATTAATTCTTTATCCTCCATATACTTTGTAAACGGTTGTTTGTACAAGCGCTGTCCTGTAGCTGCTTTAATAGCGTTTGCTACGGCTGCTCCCGCTGCTGGTAAAGCTGGTTCTCCCAGACCGGTAGGTGACAATTCGTTTTGTATAAAATGTGTTTCTACCTTTGGAGCTTCCTGCATACGTATAAGCCTGTAAGTGCCATAATTGCTGGAATCTGGTTGACCATCTTTAAATGTGAAATCACTGTACATAGAATGTCCTATTCCATCTACAATACCACCTTCTATCTGGTTTAAAGCTCCTAATGGATTCACTACAATACCGCAGTCTACTACGCACGTAACTTTTTTAACCACCGGTTGGCCACCTTCAAGTACCACGTCTGCTACTTCAGCAACGTGAGTGTTATGGCAATAATATGCGCAAAAGCCTTGGTAAACTCCATCTTCCGCATTGCCCCAGCCAGACTTTTCTACTACTGTATTAATGACATTCTCCATACGCTCTGCAGAGTATTGTATGCGTTCATCAGTAGTTCCTTTGACTTTTTGAAGCAAGTCGAGACGCATTTGTACACGATCTACATTCATCACTTCAGAAAGTTCGTCAAAGAAACTTTGTTCCGCGAAAGCTAAAAAGTTAGTGTAAGGAGCGCGCCACGCACCGGTGCTAATATTACTATCATATTTAGCTACATCTACCTGATAATTTTCTACGCAACCGGCAGGGAAAAAGTTAGGAATCAACCCGTACATGTTTGAGTTTATAGCAGCTTCTTTTAAGTGATAACCGGTGATTTTTCCATCTTTTACCGAAGCTTTAAATCTGTATTTTGTTGAAGGTCTGTAAGTCCCTGCTGTCATATCATCTTCACGACTAAAAACCAGTTTAACAGGTTTTTTAGCCAGATCTGAAACCTGTGCTGCTTCCATCACAAAATCCCCATACAGACGACGACCAAAACCACCTCCCATTCGTGTCATCTCAAGAAAAACGTCATTTATATCTCGTCCCAGTTTTTCAGCAACACCATTAGCAGTACCTTCTGGTGTTTGTATTGGCCCCACAAGATGAATTTTATCTGCAGTTACATTTGCGAAAAAATTCATAGGTTCCATACAGTTGTGTGGTAAAAACGGAGCTTCGTAAGTGCGTTCAAGTACTTGATCAGCTTCCGCGAAAGCTTTATTTATATCACCATCTTTACGCATGGTATTAAATTCTTTACCATCTAAAAGTCCGGTAAGAATTTTGTCATGTTCTTCTGTGCTTTCCAGTTTGCTATCTACCACGTAATTTGCTTTTAAAGCTCGTTTACCTTTCATGGCAGACCAGGTGTCTTTTGCAAGTACCGCAATTTTATCATCAAACCTAATAACATCTACAACGCCATCAACTTCACGAGCTGCTGTATCATCAAAAGATTCAAGTTTTTTACCAAAAGCCGGTGGACGCATAACCGAAGCTATCACCATACCATCTTCTTTATAATCATACCCGTAAAGCGGTTTTCCGGTGATGATCTTATCTATATCTACATTCTTGATATTCTGACCAATAATCTTAAAATCTTTTGGTTCTTTCAGAGTTACTTCTGTTGGCACTTCCAGTTGTGCCGCATCAGTAACAAGCTCGCCATAACCTAATTTTGTGCCGTCTGGCGAAATAACAAAACCATCAAGTGTTTTACATTCTGAAGCATCAACGTCCCATTTCGCAGCAGCGGCATTAACCAGCATTTGTCTGGCTGTAGCTCCTGTTTGTCTCAAAGCATCCCAACCCGCGCGTATAGACTGACTACCACCAGCAACCTGTCTGCTGAAATTTTTTGTATCTAATGGAGCCTGTTCTACATAAACATTTTTCCAGGGTACATCTAGTTCTTCTGCGATGATCATTGGCATTGCAGTTTTCACACCTTGTCCTATTTCAGGATTGGGCGAAAAAATAGTAACCATACCATTATCTGCAATCTTTATAAATGCATTAAAGTCTTTAAAGTCAAGTTGTGCGATGTCTACCGGTACTTCGGCTTTTTCTTTACAGGCTGTAAAGAGATTAAACCCTATTAAGATCCCGCCGCTTACCAGTCCCGAGACTTTCATAAATGAGCGTCTGTCATATTTTGTGGATGTCATGGTTGCCATTTTCTTCAATTTTTTAATTGGGATTAACCTAAGTTTTTAGCTGCTATGCCTACCGCTTTTTCTATACGGTTGTAAGTAGCACATCTGCATATATTGCCTTGCATGGCAGTGCGTATCTCATCTTCAGATGGAGCAGGATTCTCTTTTAAAAATGCCGAAGCCGTCATTATTTGTCCCGCCTGGCAGTAACCACATTGCGGCACATCAATTTCCTTCCATGCTTCTTGTACAGGATGCGAACCATCTTCAGATAATCCCTCTATTGTGGTTATCTTTTTATCTTCTACTGCAGAGACAGGAAGCAGGCAGCTACGTGTAGCAACACCGTCTGCATGTACCGTGCAGGCTCCACATTGTCCTATTCCGCAGCCATATTTTGTACCTACAAGATCAAGATGATCTCTTAATACCCACAGCATGGGTGTGTCTTCTGCAACATCTACAGAAAGCGATTCTCCATTTACGTTTAAGTTATAACTTGGCATGATGGGTGAATTTTATTTGGGTTAAAGAAGTAGCAATTCCTAATGCTGGTTGAAATTAAGAAATATTAAGAATAACGCCTGAAATTTTAACACATCGTTAGATATGTTTTTAAATATTTCAAATTATATATCGTTAATAGACAGTTATTTAGCAATAATGCTATTTATATTCTTAAAATTAAATTAATACCGCAAAGCTGTTCTGAGCTTTTTTGTACTTTTTAAATTTAAAATCAAATTTTATGCGCTCAATCTGGAATGGTTCTATAAGTTTTGGCCTGGTTTCTATCCCTGTAAAAATGTATTCAGGATCTGAAGATCGTAAGCTCGATCTCGACATGCTAGACAAGCATGATAATGCTCATATTAGGTACAATCGCGTAAACGAAAATACAGGCAAAGAAGTAGAGTGGAAGGATATTGTAAAAGGATTCAAGAAGGATGATGGTTATGTAATTCTTGAAAATGAAGATTTTGATCAGGCCAACATGAAAAAGAGCAAAACTATAGACATAGAAGAGTTTATAGATGAAACCGAAGTTGCAGATGTTCTTTTTAAGAAGCCATATTTTCTGGAACCACAAAAAGAAGGAGGTAAATCCTATAATCTTTTACGTGATGCGCTTAAGAAAACTAAAAAATTAGGCGTGGCAACTTTCGTCATGAGACAAAAGGAGCATTTAGCGCTGGTGGGTGTTTATAAAGACGCACTTGTACTGCATGTAATCAGATTTTCTGATGAGATACGTGACCCCGGCGAACTTAAATTGCCCGAGGCGAAAGTTTCTAAAAAAGAAGTAGATATGGCGGTTTCATTGATAGAACAGTACACAGAGAAATTCGATTTTGCCAAATTTAAAGATGTCTACATTGACCAATTAATGAAGATTATCGACGCAAAATCGACCGGAAAGGCACCAAAATCGGAGAAATTTGAGAGTAAACCTACTCCGGCTAAAGATCTTATGGCCCAACTTAAAGCCAGTCTTGAGAAGAAAAAGACGGGTAAAGCTTCTTAAAAAATGGCTCTTGAGGAATATAACAAGAAACGCGATTTTAAAAATACACCAGAACCGCAGGCAGAGATCAGCGATGACAATGCCGGTCGTTTTGTAATACAGCGACACCAGGCAAGAAGGCTGCATTATGACCTTAGACTTGAGATGGATGGCGTTTTAAAAAGCTGGGCCGTGCCAAAAGGGCCGTCTCTTAATCCCGGTGACAAGCGTCTCGCCGTACAGACTGAAGATCACCCTGTAAAATATCTCACCTTTCACGGTTCAATCCCAAAAGGAAATTATGGCGCCGGAGTTATGAAAATCTGGGATGAAGGCACTTATCGAGTTACTCCCAATTCAGAAGAGCCAGATCTTTTAAAACAATTTGATAAAGGCGATCTTAAGATAGAATTCTTCGGAAAAAAGATAAAAGGCACATTTGCGCTGGTGCATACCAAGCGGCGCGATGCAGACAATCACTGGCTACTTATAAAGAAGAAAGATTCTTTTTCAACCGACCTTGATTATGATGCTGAGGTTTTCGCTGAAAAATCTCCCGAAAACAGTAAAAAATCGGCTGGAAAGGTCAAAAAACTCGATCCTGAAGAATTTGTAAAACCCATGCTGGCAACGGCCACTAAGAAAATTTTTAATGATCCTGATTGGGTTTATGAACTCAAATGGGACGGTTACCGCGTCATGGCGCACATTAAAGAGGGCCGTGTAAATCTGTATTCCCGAAACGGCATTTCATACAATACAAAATTTAGAAAAATTGCTAATGAGCTGGAGCATATTCCGCATGATGCGATTTTAGATGGGGAGATTGTGGTGCTTAATGAAGAAGGATTACCGCAGTTTCAGGCATTGCAAAATTATGATGAGACTACTCCGGGCGCTTTGCGGTATTATGTTTTTGACATGTTATATTTAAACGGGCACAGCATGCTTGATCTTAAATTGCTGGAGCGAAAAAGTCTCATTCCCGATGTTATTGAGGATTTGGAAAGAGTGATTTATTGCGAACATATAGAAGGTATGGGTTCAGCTTTTTATAAACGAGCCGTTGACGCCGGGATGGAGGGCGTGATTGCAAAAAGTACAGATTCTACATATTCACCCGGTTACCGAAGTGAAAAGTGGCTTAAAATAAAAGCGATTGAAACTGAAGAGACCATAATCTGCGGCTATACAGATTCTGTGGGCGGCGGCTCTATTTTTGGTTCCCTCATTTTAGGCATGTACAAAGAAGGGAAGTTGACATACATAGGCAATTGTGGTTCTGGCTGGTCTGCAGATGAACAGCAGATATTATTAAACCAACTCGAGAAACTGGAAATTGATGAAAATCCTTTCGGTAGAAAATTAAATCTGAAGGGCCGAAAACCCAATTGGGTGAGTCCGCAATTGATCTGTGAAGTAAAATTTTCAGAATGGACAAAAAGCGGAATCATGCGCCATCCCATTTTTAAAGGTATTCGGTCAGATAAAACTCCGCATGAAGTTACTCCGTCACAAACCGCAAAGCCTGAAAGTTCAGATTCTGGTGAGAATTTTAAAAGCGGCTCAAACCTGGAAGTAGACGGTCATATTGTTCCTATAAGTAATTTGGAAAAAATTTATTGGCCGGAAGCAGGTTATACAAAATACGATCTTATAGATTATTATCTCAATGTGGCAGATGTGATTTTGCCCTATCTAAAAGACCGTCCACAGAATCTGCATCGCCATCCTAACGGAATTAAAGGTCAGGGATTTTATCAAAAAGATAATGAGACATTGCCTGAGTGGGTTGAGACTTTTGAAGTCTATTCTGAATCATCTAAAAAAGATATCAATTACCTCTTATGTCAAAACGAAGCTACTTTGCTCTATATGGCAAATTTGGGTTGCATAGAGATAAATCCATGGAATTCCCGTATTCAAAATCTGGAGAATCCTGACTATACAATTATAGATATTGATCCTTCAGACAAAAACACTTTTGAAGAAATTATTACTGTAGCGCAGGCTACAAAAGAAGTGCTTGATATGGCGGGAATAAAAGGCTATTGTAAAACTTCAGGCTCAAGTGGAATGCATATTTATATTCCGCTTAAAGCGAAATATACCTACGAAGAGTCTCGTGATTTCACAAAATTGCTTTGTTATTACATTCACGAAATGTTACCCGATTTGACTTCTATGGCGCGAGCAGTAAAAGACCGGCAAGGAAAAATTTATCTCGATTATTTACAGAATAGGAGAGGGCAAACTTTGGCGTCCCCATATTGCGCAAGACCTAAACCGGGCGCGACAGTGTCTGCTCCACTAGAATGGAAAGAAGTAAAAAGCGGACTGAAAATCGGTGATTTTACTATAAAAACCATGCTAAAAAGGCTAAAAACTCACGGAGATCTTTTTACGCCAGTTCTGGAAACTGGCATTGATATGGAAAAAGCGCTGGTTAAACTAAATGAGGCTTAGATGTGAGAAGATTAGTATGTGCGACCCTGAAACTTATTCAGGAAAGCCGTCATTCTGAATTTATTTCAGAATCTCATCTTACCCATTACCAATTATTATGTGAACTTGCATTTCGACTTTAGCTTGTCTTGAGCGATAGTCGAAAGGCTCAATGACCGGTTGG
>JBALXG010000011.1:0-18612 GCA_036961055.1 Leeuwenhoekiella sp.
AGGAAGTAAGATGAATCTTACCAATCAAAAATGGTATTCTTACCCGGGCTATAACGAGATTCTAACAGGAAAGGCTGATGATGAACGAATTAATAGCAATGCAAAAATGTATAATCCAAACATTACTTTTTTAGAAGAATTGAATAAATCTAGGCAATACGATGGCAAAGTTGCCGCTTTTGCAAGTTGGGATGTTTTTCCATATATAATAAATGACAAGAGAAGTGGGATTCCTGTTAATGCCGGTTATGCGGTCGCAAAAGGTGAAAATCTAACTGAAATAGAGCGATTTTTAAATAAGATAGAGCCTAATATCCCCAGTCCTTTTGGAACTTCTGCACGATTAGATTTTTTTACAGATTATTATGCTCTTGAGTATATAAAGCGGAAACACCCTGATGTGATATATATAGCAAATGATGAAACCGATGATTTTGCCCATCAGGGAGAATATGATGCCTATCTGGATTCTGCCCATAGTGCTGATGCCTTTTTAAAGGAACTTTGGGAATACACCCAGAATGACTCATATTATAAGGGAAAAACTACATTTATAATTACCTGCGATCATGGCCGCGGCACTGATCCCCTTGATACCTGGAGAAGTCATGGGGGAGACGTCAAAGGAGCAGACCAAACCTGGTTGCTTATTTATGGGGCGCAGGCAAAAAAAGATGGTGAAATTAAAATTGAAGAACAATTGCTTACCAGTGAGATTGCCGGTATGATTAAAAAGATGTTAGATTTTAAAGAATAATACAATGTTAAAATTGGCATTACAGCCGTTTGATTTTCATTATTTTTTCTTCAAAAGAGTCTTTACAAAGGGACTTACTTTTTACTCTTGTTTTATAGGTATATACAGTTGCTACAGAAATATCCAGGAAATCTGCTACTTGCTGGCTGTCTTGTATACCCAATCTGTATAATGCAAATATGCGTAGTTCAGTGTTGAGTAACTCTCCTTTTTTTAAAATCCTTCTTTCTTCTTTTGGAAATAGTTTATTATAGGATTTAGTATATGAAGGAAATAATTTTATGAAAACCATATCAAACTGATAAAAGAGTTCGCTACGCTCACTTTTTACGCTGTAACCTTTAAGAACATTTAGAACCTCCTCAGGGTTTTTAGTTTTAATTTTATGAATAGTACTTTTTTGTATGGTACCTATTTTATTAATTAAATCTGATGTTGCTTTTAAAAAATAAGTAATATAATCCTGTTTTATAGCATCGGCTTCCAGAAGACTAAGGTTTACTTCTTCTAAGCGTAAATTATATTCATTTACTGCCTTTCTTGCAGCATTTTTCTCTTTTAGCTGTTTAAATATAATCCCAATAAATGCAAGAACAATTATTGCCAGTATTGCCAGTAGAAAAACTGTTTTTTCAAGAGTGTCATTTTTTTGTTCTACATTATAAAGTTGGGCACTTTCAATAATAGGTAATATGCTTGATATTTCCACTTTTCGGTGTCGGGCATTATAAAAAGTAGCATCATTCATTGCCAGATGAACATAGGTATTTGCCCTTTCTAATTCACCCACTTGATACAGTTCGTTTGCAAGATTGCGCAGAGCTATATTTTCTTTGATAGCATTTCGAATATCAGAAATAGCCGCCTTTGCTAAATATTCTATAGATTTTTTTCTATTGCCAAGTTGGGTATATACATAACTTAAACTTGAAGTGGCTACACCGTATTGATCTGGCGGTAAATCAAAGTTTGTGAGCCAATATATATATGCCTTCTCTGCTCCCTGCCAATCCTGTTGTTTTAATAATAATAAGCCTTTTGCAGCCCAGTATTTTGAAGAAGAGGGAGATGCCTGAACCATAGCATCTCTTAATAAATTGTTGCCTTTTTTGGTGTAATCAAGAAGAAAACGCTGGTCCTGATTATAATTAGCAATGTCAAAATAAGATCGTGCACGTGTGAAGTAGTAATCGTAAGCGTCTTTTTTTGATAGTGATCTGTATTCTACACTGTTTAGAGTATCAATTGCCTCTTTAAAAAGGCCAGCCGATATAAGAACGAAGCCTTCCTTGACTTTTGCGTTTGCAAGTAAACTTGTGTCATTAATTTTAAGAGCTGTATTTTTTGCTTGCTCAACATAATAGTAGGCTGAATCATATTTAAATGATTTGTACTCTTCAAATAAGTTTATATAAGAATTATATAAGGCTTCTCTGTCAGTGCTTAGACGTTTTCTCTCAAGCGTTTGTTGAATAGTATGGATGCGATTATACTTTTTATTAAGATATGAATTTTGAAGTAGAAGTTCATGGTCTAAAATTGATAATATGCTATCATTTTTTTGCGCATGCGCACTGAAGTTGATAGAAATAAAAATCAAAAGTAATTTTAAGAAATCTCTCAAAAGTTTAATTATTTGGATGAAGATTATAGCTCTAGCAATATATACAAAGAATCGTATTACAACTTCCTAAAATACACTTTAAAATAGGCTAAAGTGAAAATAACTATAAATATATGTTAATATATACCTCAATTAAATGTTGATTTTTTTAAACTATAAATATTATTATAATCCTGAATGTGAATATTTTATGGTTAATATGTGATCATATTAATCTTGATTTTTTCTGTAAACGTTTTTATTAAAAAACGTTTACTATAGTTTTGAATCCCCTTGAAATACTTTATCACGCAAACGTTTTCAATTTCTTAAGATTATAAGGAGTTTTATTTAAGAAGAGACATTTTATAAAATTGAATGGCGTGCAAATATTATAGTAAAACATCATTTTTTTAATAACAAGTATGGAAAATAATTATTCAACCATGAAGAGTATCTCGTATACTAGTAACAGACACCGCTCTTTTCTTAAAACCTGGAGACTTGCAGTAATATCCATTTTAATTTCATTTTCTGCTTTTTCAAAAAATACAGAAAAGATCATTTCAAAATTTGCAGTTCAGCAAAGTGTATCTGGAAAAGTATCTGATGATGCAGGAGTACCTATGCCCGGAGTGAATATCTTAGAAAAAGGTACAACTAATGGAGCAATGACAGATTTTGATGGAAATTACAGTCTTACAGTTTCCAGTCCGGATGCTATTTTGCTGTTTTCAAGTATAGGATTTGAGAGTGTAGAATTACAAGTGAAAAATCAAAGTTATATAGATGTGACCTTAATGACATTGGTAGCGACTTTAGATGACGTTGTCGTTATAGGTTATGGTACATCAACTAAAAAAGATATTACCGGAGCTGTTTCTTCAGTTTCAGATGAGGATTTAAACCAGGGGGCAATTACAAATCCACTACAACAATTAACGGGAAAGGCTGCTGGTGTAAACATTACCCAGACAGGAAGTGAGCCTGGTTCTACTCCCAGTGTACGCATACGTGGTATAACTTCGCTTCTAGGTGGTAATGATCCCCTTGTTGTGGTTGATGGCATCCAAGGTAATATGGACTTGCTTAATCAGGTTCCGCCTAGCGAAATAGCTTCTATAGATATCTTAAAAGACGCTTCAGCTACCGCAATATATGGTTCACGTGGTGCACCAGGAGTTATAATAATTACTACTAAAAAAAATCGTGCAGGAACTTCTTCTTTAGATTATACCAGTACAGCTTCTATAGATTTTATTCCAAAGCAATTAGATATGCTTAACGCAAAGCAGTGGTGGGAGCAAGCGAGAATTAACGGTGTACCGGCATCCACAAATCACGGTGCCAATACTGACTGGTTTAATATTTTAACACGTACGGGATATACTCAAAATCATACACTTTCTTTTGGCGGTGGAACAAATACTTTTAACTATCGAGCCTCTGTAAGTGCGATTTTACAGGATGGAATTGTAATTAATTCAAGCAATAAAAAATTTATAGGCAGAATCACCGCTACGCAAAAAGCTTTAGATGATCACCTTACACTTACGATGAATTTAAATAGCGGGATTAATAACACTACAAGTAGTGTGCAGAGCATAGGACGTGCAGCTTTCACTTCTAATTTAATTTCTAATGCTTATGTAATGAGACCTACTGACCCAGTATACGATAATACGGGTAACTACTATATGGATCCAAATGTTTTTCAATATATTAATCCATATGCAGTTGCACAAACAGTAGTAAATGAAGGACAAAATAATAGCTTGTTTGGGAGCTTGAATGCCGAATTAGAACTTTTAAAAGGCTTCTCTGTAGCAGGTTTTGGAAGTTGGAGAAAGACCGATAATGTAAATGGATTCTTTTTACCTGTTAAATCAACCGTAGCTGCTGCAATTGATCAAAATGGTTTTGCAAATATAAGCAACAGTCGTCAAGATGAGAAGTTGATGAATGTGAGTTTAAAATATAAAAATACATTTGCAGATCATAAAGTGGATGCCTTAGTATTATATGAATATCAAAGTCAAACGTATCAAGGTAATTATGCACAGGCAAGAGGCTTTTTTAATGATTTAGCAACCTATAATGCATTACAATTAGGCGACTTATCTGATGTGCGACCCGGGGATATTTCTTCATATAAAAATGACCGTACACTCGCTTCTTTTCTGGGTAGGGTTAACTACTCTTATCTAGAGCGTTATTTGTTAACATTGAGTTACAGACGTGATGGTTCTTCCGTTTTTGGAGCAAATAATAAATGGGGAAACTTCCCGGCTATTGGTGCAGCCTGGATTATAGATGAAGAAGGATTTATGAAAAACCAGGATCTTTTTGATCAGTTAAAATTAAGAGCAGGTTATGGAGTGACGGGTAATCAGCAAGGTCTATATCCTCAGAACTCACTATCACTGGTAAGCGCGGCAGGTGTGACCTATTTTGGCGGATCACAAATTACCAACTTCAACATTACTCAAAACGTAAATGAAGATTTGCGTTGGGAGACTAAAAAGCAATTTAATGTAGGTATAGATTTTGGTATTTGGGATCGTAGATTCTCTGGTTCATTAGATGCTTTCACAGCAACTACAGATAATTTATTGTTTAATTATACCGTACCACAACCTCCATTTCCTTATGGAACCATTGCCGCAAATGTAGGAAGTATACGCAACAGAGGTTTAGAACTGGCAATTAGTTATGATCTTATTAGAACCGATGATATAACGTTAACCCTTGCCGGAAATGCTTCTTTAATAGATAACGAAGTGTTGAATTTAAGCGGAAGTATTAACGGAGTTCCTTTAAATACGGATTATGTTTCCTGGGGATCTAACTCCTTTCTAATAGAAGGTAAACCTATCGGGACATTTAATATTGTACAACATCTTGGTAAAGATGATTCTAATGCAGAAACTGTTGTTGATCAAAATGGAGATGGTGTTATAGACCAAGGTGTTAGAAGTCCAGATCGGGTACTAGAAGGTTCGGCTTTACCAAAATATAATTTTGCATTTAACCCATCTTTTAGGTATAAAGATTTTGATTTATCTATGGTTTGGAGAGGTTCTGGCGGAAACAAAATTTACAATGGTATTAAAGCAAATCTTAGTTATTTAGAAAATTTAGGAAAATCAAATGTGCTTCAAAGTGCAATTCCTCTAGGAATTTATACTTCACAATATGGTTCAGATTTATGGTTAGAAGACGGAGATTTTATACGTCTGGAAAATGTAACTGCTGGGTACAATTTTTCTTTTGACGATATGAAGTACATCGAGTCAGTACGCGTTTCTTTAACAGGGTCAAACCTATTACTTATAACAAATTATTCAGGTATTGATCCAGAACTCAATTTAAGTGGAGGTAATGGTTTTGGTTCAGATAATGGGATCTACCCAAGAACACGCACGATAGCATTAGGATTAAGTGTAAAATTAAAATAAGCAAGGATGAGACTTAAAAATTTATTATTAGTAGGATTTGTAGGTGCATGCTTTGTTAGCTGTACAGATGTTGAAGAACAAGTTTATGATAAGTACCCGGCCAATGAATTTTACGGTTCGGAAGAAGGGGCAGATGTTGCTCTGGCAGGTGTTTATGCAAAAATAGGCGGTAACTGGGATGGGGTAGGATATGCCGGGGCTGATAATGGCTGGTACGATCTTAACTCAATGAGCGCAGATGAGCAAGTTATTCCCCACCGTAATACTGGAGATTGGCAGCTAGATTTTGCACGTCTATATTTACACTCTTGGTTGCCTACAGATTTAATAATTAATAATACCTGGAACTGGTTGTACAGCTCTATTTTTAATGCAAACCTAGCCGTAGAGCAACTGGAGAATGCGGGAGCAGATCAATCTAAGATAGCAGAAGCAAAAGTATTGCGTGCCTTTTTCTATTATCTGTTGATGGATGATTTTGGTAACGTGCCCTTTTATACCGAAAACAATATTACGGTAGAGGAGTTGCCTCAAATAAGCAGAGGAGAATTGTATGAGTTTGTTGTTTCTGAATTAGAAGAAAACATACCTGATTTATCTGCTACAAAAGGGGGAGCGTTTTACGGAAGATTTAATAAATGGGCAGGTTATGCTTTACTGGCTAAAGTATACTTGAATGCTGAAGTATATACAGGTAATCCACAATGGCAAAAAAGTCTTGATGCGATTGAAAAACTAGATGAAGGCGGTTTCTCACTACATTCTGGAGCAGTAAGCGATACAAACCCTTTAGGTTATAAATATTATGAATTGTTTGGTGATGTATTGCCGGAAGATGAAACTATTCTTGCAATGTATGTTACAGAGAACATCGTTTCACGTAATATTTATACAGTAAGAAGTTTAAGTGGTCCTCATGCGCAAGAAGTATTTGGATTTAGTGGTTGGAATGGTACGATCGTACCCAGTGCGTATTATCTGGCTTATGATGATAATGACATTCGTAAAGCACAATATGTAGTAGGTGAGCAGCCAGGTAATGTAACTTATAGTTTAGAAGTTTCTAATCTAGATAACCCCGGGGCAGCACCGTATGCAGGTGTACGTAATATGAAATTTTACCCTGTAGCTCCGCTAGATGGATCAGGGGCTTCTAATGATTTTCCAATCTTTAGATATGCAGATTTTATGTTGATGAAAGCAGAATGCTATGTGAGACTGGGTAATGCTGCAGATGCAAAACCACTGGTAGATGATGTACGAGTAAGAGCAGGACTTTCTGCTTTAGCTGCCGCACCTACACTAGAATATATTTATAACGAGCGTGCTTTTGAATTAAATTGGGAAGGGCATCGTAGACAAGATATGATACGGTTTGGTACGTTTTCAGCTGCTAATAAGTTTAGAGGAGTTTCAGCAGCATACAGAACTTTGTTTCCTATTCCTACTTCTGCCTTAGATGCAAATCAAAATCTTGAACAAAATCCTGGATATTAAAACCTCGTACTATGAAAAACATTATAACTAAATTTTTATTTTTTCTTGCTGCCGTTTTCTTTTTTGCTGCCTGTGAAGATGATGCAGAATTAACGACACTTGCAACTGTAAGCTTTACTGAAAACCCCCTGGTTACCCCGGGTTCTTTAGTATTAACTCAAGAAGAAGCTGCCCAGGCTGCAGTTACTATTTCTTGGGAAGCTGTAAGTTTTCCTATTGAAGCTCCTGTAGCATACAGTGTGCAATTTGACGTGGTTACAGATACTATTGGTGATCTGGCGTGGGCAAATGCAGTTACTTTGGCAGCAGGTTCAGAGGTGTTCAGCAAATCGATGATTGCTTCAGAATTAAATGATATTGCTAATGATTTAGGCCTGGAGTCCGATGTGGAAGGCACCTTGGTAATACGGGTACAAGCGTATTTAGACCGTACCATTTCATCTTCGGCAATTGCAATGAATATTACTCCATATACCACGGTGATTTCAAATACTAATTTATACCTGCCGGGAAGTTATTCAGAATGGAATGCTGCCACAGCAGATAGTATTTCGGCGACTGCCACATCTGGAGTTTTTAAAGGCGTATTGACGCTAAGCGACGCAGATAAACTAGACTTTAAAATCGCTTTAAATAAAGATTCTGAAACAATTTATGGCGGCGACGGTAATGGAAATCTTATCCTAGATGGAGCAAATCTTAATCTTCCTGCAATAGGGACTTACCAAATAAACGTAGATCTTAACACCTTAAAATGGTCTGCTACTCTGTATTCTTGGGGGATTATTGGCCCTGCCACTCCACAAGGCTGGGACGCAGATACAAATATGTTTTACGATACAGCAAATCAGGTTTGGAAATACGTTGGATATTTGCAAGCAGGTGCTTTAAAATGGCGACTTAATGACGATTGGGCAACAAATTATGGTCCGCAAAATAACGACGATGGTATTGCTTATTTAGATGATCCGGGTGCTTATACGGTAACTGCTTCTGGCGTTTATGAAGTAAGCTTTAAAGTAAATGAAGATCCTGCTACAGCCTCCTACACCATTAATACAGTAAGTTGGGGAATTATAGGTGATGCCACCCCAGGAGGCTGGGATGCAGATACAGATATGACGTTTAACGCTACCAGCGGTTTCTGGGAGATTACAGTAGATTTAGTTCCGGGATCGGTTAAGTTTAGACGCGATGATGCTTGGCCTAATAACTACGGTCCTAGAAATAACACAGACGGTATTTTGTATTATGACGATCCCGGTGCACACGGTGTTGCTGAAGCGGGATCATATTACATCACTTTTACCGTAGATGCTGCAAACTCAGCATTGGCATACTATACCATTGAAAAACAAAATTAAAAAACACCCCAAATACTTAAAGATATAAAAATGAAAAATTATATAAATACCTTAATACTCTTTTTATTCACAGGTACACTGTTTAGTTGTCAGAATGATGACGATGCAACTACTTCGGCAAGTTTATATGAGCAGTACAGCACGCCGTATGCGAATGTTCCGGTAAGTGAAGATGCGACTATTTATCAGGTAAACATTAGAGCTTTTAGCGAAGCCGGAAATTTACAAGGCGTTACAGATCGATTAGACTACATTCAATCTTTAGGTGTAAATGTGCTGTATTTAATGCCTATTTATCCCGTAGGTGTAGAGCGCTCTGCTGGAGGATTGGGTTCACCTTATGCTGTACAAGATTACAAAGCGGTGAATCCGGAATTTGGTACGCTTGACGATTTAAGAACTTTAGTAAGTGCTGCGCATGAAAAGGGAATGGCTGTGGTATTAGATTTTGTGGCGAACCATACTGCGTGGGACAACGCCTGGATTACGGAGCACCCGGAGTATTACCAACAAGATGCTGATGGAAACATAATTATACCACCGGGAACAGGTTGGAATGATGTTGCACAGCTTAATTACGACAATCCCGAATTAAGAGCAGCGGTTATAGATGCTTTATCCTATTGGTTATACACGGCTAACGTTGATGGATACAGAATGGATGCGGCAGATTATGTGCCGTATAAATTCTGGAGTGAGGCAATTACCACTTTAGAAAAAATTAGAAGTGATGAAAACTTATTGATGCTCGCTGAAGGTGGAAGAACAGATCATTTTAAAGCAGGTTTTGATTACACTTTTGGTTTTGATTTCTTCGGGACTATGGAGCGTGTTTTTGAAGGTGAACCAGTAACCTTATTACAAGATTCTAATGCTTCTATGTATGCAGATGTTTATGATGACAGCAAACGGGTTGTAAAATACACGACGAACCACGATGTGAACTTGAGTGATGGTACACCTATGGAATTGTTTGGCGGTGTAAAAGGTTCAGTAGCTGCATTTATTGTAGATGCGTATATGCGATCTGTACCTATGATTTACAATGGGCAAGCAATTGGTTTTAACGAGCGTCTAGAGTTTTTTACTAAAGATCCTATAGACTGGACTAACGTAAATGAAGAGCTACTTGCAGAATACAAACAAATCATTGCTTTTAGAAATGAAAGTACCGCAATACGCAGAGGAAAACTGGCTTCTTATAGCAGTGATGATATCGCCGCATTTACAATGACAGCGGGAGATGAGCAAGTGCTTGTGCTGTCTAATTTGAGAAATAAAAACGTGAAGTATATTCTTCCTGCTGGCTTTCAAAATTCAACATGGACAGATGCTTTTACAGGTGAAAGTGTTTCTTTAGAAACCGATTTAAGCTTTGAGGCATACAGGTATTTAGTATTAAAAAAATAAAGACAGCCATGACAAAGACGCGTACCTACAGCTTACTTTTTGTTTTGGTTTTATGCCTAATTCCTATTTTTTTAACAGCACAGGAGTTGGGATCTCCTGACGGGAATTTCGAATTAAGTTTTGCGTTATCTACACAGGGAGAACCTACCTACACCCTAGCTTATAAAGGAAAAACGGTAGTAAAACCGAGTATTCTTGGTATTGAATTAAAAAATACCGAAGCTTTAACTTCTGGTTTTAAATTGACAGATGCTCAAGAAAATGCAGTAGATACAACCTGGGTGCCGGTTTGGGGTGAGCAAAAGGAGATTAGAAATAACTACAACGAACTTGCGATTACTTTAAGTCAAGCCCAAGAGCAAGAACGCACGTTGCTTATTAAGTTTAGACTTTTTAATGATGGTTTAGGGTTTAGATATGAATTTCCGCATCAAGCGAACTTGAAACATTTTATTATCACTAAAGAGCTGACGCAGTTTAACCTTACTGGCGATCATAAAGCGTTTTGGATTCCTGCAGATTATGACTCTAATGAGTATATCTACACGACTTCAAAACTTAGTGAGATAGATGGGTATAAGGATGCGATTTTATCGTTTGGCGATGATGCGCACAACCGCCCAGATCAAGATGCGGTCAAAACTCCGTTAATGTTAAAAAGCGAGGACGGTTTGTACATCAACATTCACGAGGCTGCTTTAATAAATTATCCAGTGATGGAGCTGCACGTGGATAAGGCTTCGCACAGTTTAAGTGCGCAACTCGCGCCAGATGTTATGGGCAATAAAGCCTATTTACGCACGCCTTTTACAACGCCGTGGCGAACACTTATTGTGAGTGATGATGCACGTGATGTATTGGCTTCAAAATTGATTTTAAACCTTAATGAGCCTTCTAAAATTGAAGACCCTTCGTACATAAAACCTATGAAATATATGGGTGTATGGTGGGAAATGCAAATAGGTAAAAGCCGTTGGGATTATACCAATGATCTAGATACCTTTTCTGAAAACGGAAACTTGATTCCCAACAACCACCACGCAGCAAATACCGCGAATGTAAAACGTTACATAGATTTTGCTTCGGAAAATGGAATTGCTGGCCTTCTCGTGGAAGGTTGGAATACGGGATGGGAAGAATGGCTGGCAGATTACGAAGACAAGTTTGATTTTGTAACGCCTTATCCAGACTTTGATATTGCAGAAATCACAAGTTACGCCAGTCAAAAAGGGGTGCAAATGATTATGCATAACGAGACTGGTGCGAGTGCTTCAAAATATGACCAGAAGATGGAAGCAGCTTATGATTATATGAATGAATATGGCTATAATGCGGTAAAAACGGGATATGTAGGATCTGTAATTCCACGTGGAGAGCATCATGATGGGCAATGGATGGTTTCTCATTTTTTACGTTCGGTAAAGACGGCAGATGCCCACCAGGTGATGATTAATATTCACGAAGCTGTGCGACCTACAGGTTTGCATCGTACCTGGCCTAATTTTATGGCGAGCGAAGCGGGGAGAGGGAATGAGTGGAATGCCTTTAGCATAGGAAGCCCGCCAGAGCACGAGACTATTTTACCATTTACCCGTCTTATAGGCGGCCCTATGGATTATACTCCGGGTATTTTTAAGTTGAAAGAATATGCGGCAAGCGATTTAAAACGACAAATGCATTCAACGCTGGCCAAACAATTGGCTTTATATGTAACCATGTATAGTCCGTTACAAATGGCGGCAGATTTACCAGAGCATTATGAAGCGCATATAGACGCTTTTAAATTTATACAAGATGTAGCGGTAGACTGGGATGACACGTTTATTCTAGAAGCCGAACCAGGAGATTATATTACTATTGCGCGCAAAGCGAAAGGTGAAAATGAATGGTTTTTGGGAGGCGTAACTGACGAAAATGCACGTACTGCAACTATTAATTTCGTCTTTTTACCAAAAGGTAAAACCTATACCGCTACCATTTATGCAGATGGTAAGAATGCGAGTTGGGATAAAAACCCGGAAGATTATACGATTGAAACGATACGTGTAACTTCAAAAAGTAAATTGAAACAGAAGCTTGCTGCCGGCGGCGGTGTTGCGATTTCTATAAAAGAACAATAAAATCAGTATACTGCCTGATATATCTGAAAAACTCTAGTTGCTAATAATAAAAAACCTCACGAGAACTTTTACAGTTTGTGAGGTTTTTTATTTTCATGTGGTTCAGAGAATCTTTTAAAATTTCCAATTATAAGTCGCTAATACTGTACCTATAAAGAAATCAAAAATCGACTGTTGCTATACCTGTTTTTTACCAATAAAATAAAAAGGACTTTCAATTTCTTGAAAGTCCTTTTTATAAGTAGCGAGAGGGGGGCACGATCCCCCGACCTCCGGGTTATGAATCCGACGCTCTAACCAGCTGAGCTACCTCGCCATTATTTAGCTTAAAAAGTAAAGTGCCTCCTAAGCGGCTGCAAATATAATAACAATTACTATTAGCACAAGCATCTTAATTGTAAAATATTTTACAGAGACTTCCTTTCTAAGTCTATAATTAATATTTATATTGGCGACGAAACAATTTAATTTATGGAAGAGAAGGTAAAATTTGAAATAGAGTTCCCGGTGCAGGCATCGCCGTCACTCTTGTATCAATATATGTCCACCCCGTCTGGGATGTCTGAATGGTTTGCTGATAATGTAAATTCAAGAGGAGAATTCTATACATTTATTTGGAACGGGAGTGAAGAAAAAGCAAAACTCCTGGGAAAAAAGAGTGGCGAGCGTATAAAATTTAGATGGATGGAAGATGTTGAAGAAGATGAACCTTATTATTTTGAGTTACGTATAGTGGTTGATGATATAACAAAAGATGTTTCTTTAATTATTACAGACTTTGCCGAAGAAGATGAGGTAGACGAAGGTAAAATGTTTTGGGAAAATCAAATATCTGAACTAAAACATGTCATAGGCTCAACCTAGAAAAGTAATTCTTAAACGTATATTTGTCCCTTCCTAAAAAAAGGGACTTTTTTATGATCAATTTAAACGGAAACATCACCGAAAATCCTCATTTTTCACCTCATAATCGCGCTTTGCTATATGGTGATGCGGTTTTTGAAACGGTACGCTGTTACGGTGGCAAGATTTACTTTTGGGAAGATCATTATTTCAGGTTAATGGCTAGTATGCGCATTTTGCGTATGGAAATCCCTATGACTTTTACTCTTGAAAATCTTCAGGAAGAAATTATTCAAACGATTAACGCAAGTAATTTACAAAATGAGGCAGCAAGTGTACGTATAACAGTTTATCGCAATGAAGGTGGTAAATATCTCCCGGAAGATAATAGTGTGGGCTACTTTGCTTTCGCGAAAGCATTATCAACCTCATTTTATATTCTCAATGAAAATAAGTATGAAGTAGAACTTTACAAAGACCATTATGTCAATGCAGATTTGCTTTCTACGCTAAAGACCACAAATAAGATTGTACACGTAACCGGAAGCATTTATGCAAAGGAAAATGGGTATGCTAACTGTTTGCTTATAAATAATAAAAAAACTATCGCTGAAGCTTTAAACGGAAATCTGTTTTTAGTAAAAGATAACCACGTTAAAACGCCTCCATTAGAAGAAGGTTGTCTTCGCGGGATAGTGCGGAAACAGTTAATAGATATTATAGGTAAATTAGAGAAGTATACATTTGAAGAAGTAGCAATCTCACCTTTTGAGCTACAAAAAGCTGATGAACTCTTTATCACAAACACGATTGTAGGAATACAACCTATCACTAAATACCGAAAAAAGGAATATAAACATGATGTAGCAAAAGATCTGTTAGGGAAACTTAACGCGAAAGCCCGATTATCTTAATTATAACTGGGATTTTCAGGAGCATTTGACCATATTAAGTAATCACCGCCTAGTTCGATCATTTTTTCCTTCCAGAGATCGGGAAAGCATTTATTAATAATCTCCTTTTCGTAGACATTTTCTACCACTATCCATGAATTTGAATCAAGTTCCTGGTCAAGTTGATGAGAATCCCATCCTGAATAGCCCAGAAAAAAGCGTATTTCATGTTCTGAAATCTTTCCTGAAGCGATTAAATCAATTACACTTTCAAAGTCACCGCCCCAATAAATACCTGACGAAATCTCTACACTTCCAGGTATAAGCTCTGGCACTTTATGTATAAAATAAAGGTTGTCCTGTTCTACAGGACCACCGTTGTACACCTGCATAGTTGATGTAACCTCAGGTATAAGTTCTTCAAGCGTAAAGCTTAAGGGTTTATTTAGAATAAAACCTACAGAACCTTCTACTGTGTGATTTGCCAGCAATACAACAGACCTATTGAATGAGACATCACCTATGATAGAGGGCTCTGCAATAAGCAATTTTCCTTTTGTGGGTCTCTTTGTAGTCATATATTTAATGGTTAGTCCTAAACTAAGTTATTTTTTCTAATAAACAAAAACTTATAGTCTATAAATAAAAAAAGCCCTCAATGAGGGCCTTTAAGTATTTTAAAAAACATCAATTTAGTTAACTGAGTCTGATAATTCAGAACCAGCTTTAAACTTAACAACATTTTTTGCAGCGATCTTTATTGTTTTTCCTGTTTGTGGGTTTCTTCCTTCACGAGCTGCTCTGTTAGAGACAGACCATGAACCAAATCCTACAAGAGATACACGGTTTCCTTGTTTAAGAGATGACTCAACGTTTCCTAAGAAAGATTCTAATGCTTTTTTTGCAGCTGCCTTGGTTATACCTGAGTCTTCTGCCATTGCATCGATTAAATCTGATTTGTTCATAATGTAAATTTTAAAAATTAAATTGTTGGTTAAACTTCTGTTCAATAGTTCAACAAATTTATACGGAATGTTCGTTCATGCAAGGAATAGTGCAGGAAATCCTGATTTTTGTTAATAACTTCAAGCTATTGTTGATAACGAGTGATTTTTTATTACTAATCAAAATAAAGCGAGCATTCATAAGGCTTTAGAGCATCTTTGAATCTTCAGAGAAGTTATAACCGTTTAAAAGATCTTTTGACTTCATTTTACGCTTTCCGGGAAGCTGTAATTCATCAATAATTAAAACACCATCTTTTAAATTTACTTGTATTTTATCGTCTATAACCTTTATTTCACCGATCGACTTTTCAACTAAGTCTACTCTGTTTTTTTCATCCATTCGTGCAGCATAAATTTTGACAATGTCCATCTTCCCATTATTTTCAAAATTGCTCCAGGCAATGGGGTAAGGACTTAATCCGCGTATAAGGTTATATATTTTTTCAATAGGTGCATCCCAATTAATTTTTGTATTATCTCTGTCAAGTTTATATGCGGTATTTATTTGATCTTGTTTGGGTTGAGGTTTAGTTTTAACATTATCACTGGCAATTAATGCTATAGTTTCAGTTATGAGTTGAGCGCCCATTACCATTAAGCGATCATGTAAACTGCCGGCATTTTCATCTGGTTTAATATCTATTTCTTTCTGAAGAATTATTTCACCGGTATCTATTTTTTCATCTATAAAGAATGTTGTGGCTCCTGTACGATTCTCCCCGTTAATAATTGCCCAATTTATAGGAGCAGCACCTCTGTAATCTGGCAGTATTGAAGCATGTAAATTGAAAGTTCCATATTCAGGAAGTTGCCACACAACTTGTGGCAGCATTCTGAAAGCCACTACAACCTGCAAATTTGCCCTAAGATCTTCTAATTCTTTTAGAAAAGCTTCATTTTTTAGATTTGTGGGTTGCAGCACTTTTAAATTATGACCTGCAGCATATTCTTTTACCGCACTTTCGCGTAATTTCTGTCCTCTTCCGGCTGGTCTGTCTGGTGCAGTTATCACACCCACAACATTATATTTAGCCTCAACTATTGCCTTTAAACTGGCAACAGCAAAATCTGGTGTTCCCATAAAAACGATACGTAAATCTCTCATTATAGTATTTTGTAGGTATTAGCTTCTGTTATTTTGATAAGTCTTTTCTCGAGCATTTCATTCAGAATTGATAAAATTTGACGCTCGTTAATGTCTGGTAATAATTTTAGCATTGCACGAGAAGAGTAATTTTTCTCTGAAAGTAAATTTAGAATTTCACTTTGTGTTTTGTTTTTGTCTGCAAGTATATTTGCGCTTTGTTTTTGACGCAAGCAAACATCGCAAATCCCACAAGGTTCTGCGTTAGTTTCATCAAAATAACTGAGTAACTGAACATTTCGACATAAATTCTTATTATTTATATAATTCAGAAAAGCTTCGGCCTGTTCAATTTTACGGGAGTTTTGTGCTTTTATATCAGGAACAATAGGGTTTATCGTTCTTTCATCTTCTCTAGTGACAAGAAAGGTTATTGAGGTATCATAATTAATATGATCGTAAACGGCCATGTCATCTTGGGCCAACTGAATTAAAACCGCGTGTACTTTGCTTACTTTTTTATTTGATTTTTGAGCAATTACAGTGTGGTCAATTGTCAATTTCTGGTCAAAAATTCCACCGTATGTGCGCAAAATATTCTTTACAATTTCGTCCATTCCGGGATTTTTAATAAGGTAATAGCTCAGACTAACAGCAGATACTTTAATTTGTAAAGTTGCCTTTCTGTAAAATTCCTGAGAGAGCGTTATCACACTATTTCTATCAAGAATCTGGAGAGCATTGTAGGTGGTTATTGTATTTAACTGATATGTTTTACAGAAATCCATAAAGTTAAACCTGAAGATTTCCTGCTCACCTTCACCGTAGGAAATTTGGAAATAACTGTTTAGCTTTTTATAAACAAGACGCACAAAATCTACTGAGGGTAATACTTTTATAAACTGATTATGTAATCTGTCTTTATCGCTCTCGCTATACAAAATGTAACTGTACGCAGCTTTACCGTCACGCCCTGCACGGCCTGCTTCCTGAAAGTAACTTTCTATACTCTCAGGTAATTCTACATGTATTACCGTCTGCACATCTGGTTTGTCTATGCCCATCCCAAAGGCATTTGTCGCAACCATTACCTGTGTTTTATTTGCTGTCCACTCCATAAAATGGGTGTGGCGTTCATCACTGCTTAAGCCACCATGGTAAAAATGAGCAGAAATCGCCTTAGAACGCAAAAAATCGGTGTAAAGATGAGCGGTTTTTCTACTGCGAACATAGACTATTGCAGGACCTTTATTTTTTTTCAGAATCTCTTCAAGCCTGTAATATTTGTCTTCGGTTTTAAGTACGCGATAAGCGAGATTTTTTCTATTAAAAGAAGTTTGAAATAAAGCGACTTCTTTTAAATGCAATTGCTCAATAATGTCTAGTTGCACTTTTTTAGTAGCGGTAGCGGTGAGTGCAATACAGGGTATTTCTGGTATGCTTTCGCGAAAGCTTATAATATTGCGATACGCTGGTCTAAAATCATGTCCCCATTGAGAGATGCAATGTGCCTCGTCTATTGCGAGAAGCGAAATAGGCATTTGTTTTACGCGCTCTAATACAAGTTCTTGTTGCAGACGCTCGGGAGAAAGATAAAGCAGTTTATAGTTACCGTAAATGCAATTATCAAGCAATGTATCCAGCTCTTTATAGGGGAGCCCACCGGGAAGGTAGAGCGCTTTTATTCCTTTATGATTGAGTTGCATAACCTGATCTTTCATCAATGAAAGTAATGGTGACACAACAATTGCAATCCCAGGTTTTAAAACGGCGGGTAATTGATAGCAGAGAGATTTACCGCCACCTGTGGGTAACAGTGCCAGCGTATCGTTACCTTTAATAAGGCTGTCAATTATCTCTGCCTGATTTGGTCGAAAGTTGTTAAATCCCCAATACTTACTTAATATTTCAGTTGGGGTTTTTATCATTTTTTCAAATAATTTAGCACAAAATCAACGCGTTTTTTTACAGACATTTTAGGAACTTCTACCGGTGTATAACCCAATTTTCTATAACTGTTCAATAATGCTTCCTGAATAGCCTGTGCTTGCTCAAAATTTTCATAACGCTCGCCATCTGTCTCATGAATTTCTTCCCATGGAGGAAGCACAAAAATAACATCGTACATATATTTTGTGCAATCTTCTAAGAATGATTGAGGATAGGGCTCGCCTACATAATCCAGATAGGCGACGACATCAGGTATCCCACGATCAATGAATACAAATGGGGCTTTAAATGTTGCCGCCTGCTCAAATTGTATAATGCGTTGATCGAGTAGTTTTTCACTAAAAAGAAGCGGTTTTGTTAGGAAAAGTTGCGATATTCCTTCTTCCTGAGCAGCTTTTGTTACTTGTCTGGAGACTTCTTCCAGGCAAGGATAACCTTTAGCTTCTATTGCTTTTAATAAAGTGCTTTTACCGGTAGCCGGCCCACCTATAAGCACAACACGTTTTGTATTCAATATCTAGAATTTGGCACAAAAATACTCAAACCGAAGGCGATTAAAAAATTCTATGGATACTGTATCTTTGTATGTCAATAAAAATTGGTTTATGAGTTTAGAAAAAGATCCA
>JBALXG010000120.1:0-7534 GCA_036961055.1 Leeuwenhoekiella sp.
CAATCCTATAGAAGTAACAGTAGTATTTGAAAATGGTGAATTATCTGTTTTTCAAGCATCTAGTGTTGAACAATAATCAAAAAATGCCTCTTTAATTGAGAATATAATCTATATTTGCACCCCTTTATTTAGATATTGATGTCATTTAAGAAATTTGAATTTGCTGAACAGGTTTTAGGATTTATTGTATCAGAAAAATTAGATGTTGCGCTTGTTAAGGAAATGCATAAAGTAATTGATGAGGCTTTAGAAAAATTTGATAGTATTAGTCTGTATGTTGAAGATAATACAGATGAAAACGTCGACATGAAGGCGTTATTTGAAGATTTTTCATACCGAATGAATAATAATAGTGAGCATAGCAGAATCGCCATTGTTTCAGATAAGCAATCAGTAGCAATTTATACTAATGTAAAAGCTGTATTTATGAAGGCAAAAATGCGGCATTTCCCTCTAAAATCGCGTATGGAGGCTTTAAATTGGGTTTCAGCCATTTATACTCATAATTAGTTTATGAGATGTGTTTATAATTAATGAATTTTACCATCGCCTACCATTACAGCTACTAATCCTTGTTTTATATTTAGCCATAGATAATTAAAAAAAGATTTGGTTTTGTCACGTTCAGCCTTTCCTTCACCTTTTCTAAAGCTTTCATTGTTTTGATCATTGCTGTCATTTGAAACAAACAGGTTGGCAATAGTAGAAAGCACCCAGTTTTTTTTATTTTTTTTATCGTTTATGACCGCAATTTTAAAATCGTCATAATCCATATTCATTTTTATTAGTGAGTTTGTTTGATTTCCTGAAATATCAAAATAGTCCTTTTGCACATCTCCAGAAAGTTCCACATTAAGATTAGGTTGTGTGAAGCTGTTTAGAGCTACCACAGGTAATTGCGTTAATTCTCCCTTAAACCTAAATTCATCTTCCTTATTCTGAACATCAAAAGACCAGTTTACCGTAATGGGACTTTTTTTCATAAACAAGGCATTTATGTCAATGTTAGTGGTTTTTTCACCTAAAGCATAAGTATTACTAAAATTAGTAATAGAGCAATTAAGTTTATTAAAACTAATTTTACCTGCTTCTTGATCCTTTTTTACTCTTTCTGAATATTCAAGGCTGGCGTCATTAATAGTAACCCGATCTATCATTAAATCAAAAGATAAATCTCTTAGCATTTTACTATATAAAGGCTTATTAGTAGTATCATCAGCTACTAGTTTATCTCTGTAAATATTAAATATTGGGTTTTCAATATTGATCTGAGAGGATTTAAGGAAAACTTTATTATTTAAGCTTCCAAAATCTAGGTTTTCAAACACTATTTTAGGAATCGTTAAATTAGTGTGATCCCTTTCGTAGGGAATAATCTGTGATAATTGAGACTTGGTGTACTGCGTTTTAATACTAATCTGAATAATTGCTAAATGATCTTTAGTAAGATTAATGTTTTTAATATTTAGATTATCGTAAGCATTTAATCTGTAAAAAAGGGAGTCGGCTTTAAGATTAATTGCGCCATATTTAAAAGGTATTTTACTAGAGATTAAATTTTTATTAGTCGATAATCTGCTGATTGCAAATGAAATATTTGGTGTTCTGAGAAGTGTAGAATCGTTACTCCCATCAAGAATTGTTATTTCTGTTTTTTCGACTTTAAAATTATCAATTAGAATAGACTTGCTAAGAGCAGGAGATTCTGATGATGATTTTTGGGTGCTGTCCTTTTTTTTATATTTTCTGTGTGTAATTGCATTATTTTTTATTTCTATTGACCGGAAATGAATGGTATTATTTACCAAATAATCCCAGTAGTCTGCATCTATAAGGCTGAGTTTATCTATGGTGAGAGTAGTATGTGGTAAGCTGTCAGGATTATTGCTAAGTATTAGTGTAACCCCTTTCATACTTATATTTCCCCGCAATGTTTCTACATTTATATTGTTGTAAGTAAGATTTACATTAGGTGGAAGATCGCTGGCTAAAAATGCCTCTATCTTATTTTTAAAATAATAATTGAGGCTGATAACCGCTATTATCATTATAAGTATGAAAACAGAAATTGAGATAATTATTTTCCTCATAGAATCTAAAGATACCTATTAGCCAAAGTATTACTGTTATGAAAAATATAATATTCTGTTCATTGTAAAATTTATTTAAAAGTGCTTTGTGTAGTAATAAAAAGGGTTGTATATTTGCCATCCCAATCAAAAGAAAGGGATTTGTTTTTTGTTAGCGTAATGACCTAAAGGTGTTAAACCAAGTGAAAAACAACGCATATATCGCGGGATAGAGCAGTAGGTAGCTCGTCGGGCTCATAACCCGAAGGTCACTGGTTCGAGTCCAGTTCCCGCTACTAAAAAAAAGGCTTCACATTTCTGTGAAGCCTTTTTTATTTGAGCTTACTTTAGACTATTCAGGAATTGCCTGAATTCCGGATCCCTATAATCAGCCATTCCTTTATGTGTTAACACAAGTTTTCCACTGGCGTCAATAATATAGGTTGTAGGAAGGGCAGATGATTGGTACATTTCGGGAAGATTGCTTGCAGGTGCGTAAATAGGCAAGCCATATCCCTTTCGTTTATTAAAATCTTTTGCCTTGTCAAAATCCTGGTCAAATGATAGCATAACAAAAGCGACTTCATCGCCCATTTCTTTATGCAATTTAGCAATGCTGGGCATTTCTGCCACACAAGGCGGGCACCACGTTGCCCAAAAATTCATAAAGATAACTTTGCCTTTAAAATCTGCTAAAGACTTTATTGCACCATCGCCATCAATTAATTTAAGATTAAAATCGGCCTGCGTAAAATCTGGCAAAGTTGTCGTATCGCTTGTATTATTTCGCATTTGAGTGATCTCCTCAACATTGGGATTCATCAAACCTGTAGCAAGCAAACCTCGCTGTGCAAACCCGATAACCTCTGTATGAAGACCTGTAATATATAGAGTGATCGCTACTACAGCAAAAATTCCATATTGAAACAAGTTCTTCTTCTTTTGCTTTTCCATTTTTTAGATTTAGTATTTATATAAAGGTGAGATAGCCACCTTTATATAATTAGAGGCTTATGCTTTTATATCCCTTTTTCTGAAGTTGAAAATTATAAAGAATACCATTTTCAACGATCTTGATTTCTTTTGGGACTTTTGCCTTATCTACATTGAATTTATTTAGTGAAAAGCCACAGGCTACAATATGTACACCCGCTTTTTCGGCTTTTTCTATAAAGCCTTCTATTTTCTCAGTCTCAGTAATATCACCTATTTCTTTTCCACAGATGATTATTTCAAAATCGGCAAATGCATCACCATCCTCAGCTTTTAAAGCTTCGGCGGTAAGTATTATAGGTTGTAGTTGAGCGACTTTTTTAGTAAGCACGACATAATTGTGTTTAGCACTGTCAGGCATTTGCTGGGCTTTTAAATGTGTTGTACTTAAAAGTGTGAGTGTAAAAAGTATTGAACTGAATATGTAAGTTTTCATATTAATTTATTTTAAAAGTTTATCGGTATCATTCAGTATAAAAAAAAGAAGTCCACCTAGAATTACTATGTTTTTAAAAAGGGGGCCAAGCGTGGTAATCTGTCCTACTTGAACCGTTAAAGTTATGGGTATAAGTACTGCTAATAATATGATTGCAGCCCATTTGGTTTTAAATCCTATCAGGAATGTAAAACCCGCTACAAGCATTACGATACCGGATAGAATAATTAGCCATTTAGGTTCGCCAAAAAAGTAGGCTATACCTTTAAAATTAGCCTGTTCCATTTTTATTACGGTCTTTTCGGTATGCAATAGATGGTTTGTTCCTGCTACCAGGAAAATACCGCTTACCAAAACACGCAATAGCTGTATAGAAAGACGGCTGACCAAAATTTTGCTCGTCATTATAAATGATTTTATAGATAATAAATAATGCTACAGTGCTTAATACGAACTGGCTAGAATTGCACATTTTTGTGACAGACTACTGTTGTATGCACTAAATTTAATTTTCTCGATATATAGTTTAGGCCAGTCGAGGAGGAGGAGAAGCATTATCTAAATAAAGATAAAGCAATCTTGAAGAGAAGTATTGATTAAAAAAGGCTACCGGCTCGCGAAAATTGGTTGCCCAAGTATAAAAATTAAAATGAAATTGCGAATTACAAGATCCACTCAATATGATAGCGTGTAATCCTGAAACGTCAGTTTGTGAAAAAACTGCTGATTTTTTGGTCTCTTTTGGCGAATTTTTCTTTTTACAATGTGGCTTGACAAATGAGATATCGCTATGGCTGAATAATATATTTAATCCATTAGCATCCACAGCAAGGAATTTCCCCATGAAGATGAGAACCAGTAGAGCCGCTATGAATGTTTTTATCTTCACAATAGCAGCAATAATACTATAAACTCATCTATTTGATTGTAACTTATGTTACCTATGTCTAAAATAATATAGAGCGGCAAAAATATCTATTTTATAGTCTTTGTAATAAATTAGTAATGGTCAAATATGCTATCGATACGTTTACGGATTTTTATATAGATACTAAAACTTTTGTGGTTAGTGAGTATGTCATTTGCTTTCTTCTAGACTAAACCCTTAAAAAGCCACGGAAGCCTCTCGCTGTATAGTATGATTGAACACCATTATGATATATGAATACAGTATTGTAGCGAAAATCCGCAAAAAGTGCGCCACCTAATTCTCTAATTTTAGTGGGTGTTTTTATCCAGCTTGAGGTTTTCTGATCAAAATTTTCCAGCTTCTGTAATTTATGATATTCACTTTCAGTTAAAAGTTTAATTCCCATTATTCTTTGGTTTAAATTCTTTTCGCGATTCTAATGCTGCATTGTCATAGCAAACGCTTCTGCGGCCTTTAGGACTTTCTGGTGAATAATCACAAAAAATAAATTCTTCTGTATTATTCACAAGCTCAACAACATCTGGTTCACCTCCGGTTATTTCCATCTCATTTAAAAGACCAAATTTTTTGAGGATTAAGCTCTAATTTTTTCTTTATTTTAAACCAATCGAGGTGTTTTATGACTATGTTTATTTTTGTCAAATCGGGCTTTTAAAATATTTAGTATATTATCACATTCTCTCAATGACAACCGCTTTTTGCTTTCGATAGTCATGTAATTATTTAGATTTCAATACGATTTAACATGTTTATATCTCGTCCTTGCGCTAAGATTTAAATATATTAAATATGGGTATTATTAGGAATCAATATCCATTTGCTAAATGGCGATAGTTGTGGTATTATAAATCTCCTTCAGTACAAAATAACTTTCAAGTACTCCTATATTTTGAATTGTTGAAAGTTTGCTACGTACAAATTCATGATATTCGTCAAGACTTCCCAAATGAATTTTTAAAAAGAAATCTACTTTACCGGCCATATGGTAGCATTCTTGCACTTCAATAAGTCCTTTAATTTGTCGCTCAAATGTATCTATAAAACCCTCATTGTGATAGCGAAGTGAAACCATACAAACTGCTGTAACAGATCTATTGAGGAGTTTTTTGTCTAAAAGAGCCACATATTTTGTGATGTATCCTAATTTTTCTAAACGTCTAATGCGTTCATAAACAGGGGAAGCCGTTAGGTGTAAATGCTCTGCTATTTCTTTGGTTGTTTTTTTAGCATCTTCCTGCAGTATTCTTAAAATTTTTAAATCTGTAGAATCAAGTTTTTCCATAAGCAGCAAAAATCACTGGTTTATATATCTTATACATACTCAATAAGTAAAAATAGTTGTTTAAGTCGATTATTTCAGTGAAAATTGCTTTTTTTGACTCAAAAAACCAATAAATATGCGGTTTTTACCCCATATTCTGTAATTTTATATTCAATATTTAAGGGTATGAATAAGGAGAAAATTTTAATTACGGGGGCCTTTGGTCAATTAGGAACGGCGCTTACTGAAGCTCTAGTATATCGATATGGTGCAGATGCTATTATTGCTACAGATCTTAATATTAAAGAAGGTATGTTGTGTAAAACATTAAAGTTAGATGTTACAGACATAAGCAGACTTAATGAAGTTGTTAGAATAAATAGTGTAACTCAGATTTACCATCTGGCGGCTATTTTATCTGCTAAGGGAGAAGAACGCCCACTGCAAACCTGGGAATTAAATAATCAGACATTTTTTAATGTTTTAGAGGTTGCTCGTAATCATAACATTGAGAAAGTGTTTTTTCCTAGTTCTATTGCCGTTTTTGGTCCTGATGCGAGAAAAAGAGATGTTCCTCAGGATTTCCCTTTGCACCCCAAAACTGTTTATGGTATTAGTAAAGTAGCTGGCGAGAACTGGTCTAGTTATTATAATGATAAATATAATCTTGATGTGCGCTGTTTGCGCTACCCCGGGCTCATTAGTTACCAGTCTTTACCCGGTGGAGGCACGACTGATTATGCGGTAGATGTTTTTCACAAAGCAATTAAGGCGGAAAAGTTTATATGTTATTTAACTGAAGATACTCAATTACCTATGCTTTATATGGATGATGCCATTAAGGCCACATTGCAATTAATGGAAGCGCCTAAATCACAGGTTAAAAAGGGAGAAGCATATAATCTTCAGGGTATAAGCTTTTCTCCCAAAATGATTGTTGAGGAAATTCAAAAATATTTACCTGATTTTAAAGCAGAATATGTACCTGATTACAGGCAGATTATTGCAGAGGGATGGCCCATCTCTCTAGATGATACATCAGCAATTAAGGATTGGGGCTGGGCGCCTGAATTTGACCTTAAAAAGATGACGGCAGAAATGTTGCAGCATCTGCAGCATAAATATGAAAATCAAAAAATACACGCTTAAACCTAAAAACTATGTTTACGACAGTACAAAATAGCCTAAAGGAAGAAATACAAGACATTAAAGATGCAGGACTTTATAAAAATGAACGCATCATTACAACACCTCAGCGAGCAGAAATTAATACTCAAGAAGGTAGTGAAGTACTCAATTTTTGTGCTAATAACTATCTGGGGCTTTCTGCCCATCCTGATATAATTGAGGCTGGCATTTCAACAATTAAAAGCCATGGTTTCGGACTTTCTTCTGTGCGATTTATTTGTGGTACTCAGGATATACATAAAGAATTAGAGCGTAAAACGGCAGATTTTTTAGGTATGGAAGACTGTATTTTATACGCTGCTGCCTTTGATGCAAACGGGGGGCTTTTTGAACCGCTTTTATCTAAAGAAGATGCGGTTATTTCTGATGAATTAAATCATGCCAGTATCATAGACGGCATACGTCTTTGTAAAGCACAGCGTCATCGCTACAGTCATAATAATATGTCGGCTCTTGAGGAAGAGCTAAACACGGCTTCCTCGGCAAGGCGAAGATTAATTGTTACAGATGGGGTTTTCTCTATGGATGGGACTATTGCCCAACTGGATAAGATTTGTGATCTAGCTGAAAAATATGACGCAATGGTAATGGTAGATGAGTGTCATGCAACTGGATTCATTGGCGAAAACGGTAAAGGAAGTCATGAATATAACGGT
>JBALXG010000121.1:0-7510 GCA_036961055.1 Leeuwenhoekiella sp.
ACAGGACATTTAAAGTGCTGTTCTACCAGAAAACGTTCATGCTCACTTTGCAAGTCTGCGCCCCATTCTTCAATGATGTATTTAAATTTCTTCTTCTTATTCGGTTTAGAATTTTTGAGAATATCTATGGCTTCAGTATAGCTTACACGTTTAAAATTGTTATCTACAACAAAATTAAGTTTATCGCGCAAAGACATTTCTTGTCGTTCTGCCTGCGGTTTAGCTTTATCTTCCTGCTCAAGCCTGTTTTCTAAAAATTCAAGATCATCCTGGCAGTTGTCAATAACATACTTTACTACATATTTTATAAAATCTTCAGCAAGATCCATATTACCATCAAGATCACAAAAAGCAACTTCTGGTTCAATCATCCAGAATTCTGCCAGGTGGCGTGAAGTATTACTATTTTCTGCGCGAAAGGTTGGGCCAAATGTATAAACCTGCCCTAATGCAAGCGCAAAAGTTTCGGCTTCAAGCTGACCAGAAACGGTAAGATTTGTCTCTTTACCAAAGAAATCTTCCTTGTAATTAATTTCGCCTTTATCATCCTTTGAAGGATTTTTAAGATCCATGGCGGTAACTTTAAACATCTCGCCGGCTCCTTCTGCATCACTTCCCGTAATAATGGGCGTATTTACATAATAGAAACCGTTCTCCTGAAAATACTTATGTACAGCAAACGATAATTTTGAGCGCACACGCATCACCGCGCCAAAGGTATTTGTACGCACACGTAAATGTGCCTGCTCACGCAATTTCTCAAGTGTGTGTCTTTTAGGCTGAAGGATTGTGCGTTTAACTTCTTCAGGATCTGCGTCACCTAAAATAGTGATTTGCTTTGCTTCAAGTTCAACGCGTTGCCCGCCGCCCTGGCTTTCAATGAGAGCGCCTTTAACAGCGATCGCTGCACCTACCGTAATGCGTTTAAGAATCGCAGGATCTGTATTTTCAAAATCTACAACACATTGCAAATTATTAATAGTAGACCCATCGTTTAAAGCGATAAATCTATTTGCCCTAAAAGAGCGCACCCAGCCCTTAACCTCAATTTCCTGATGTCTGGCAGCGGCTTCTAAAATTTGTACAATCGTGTCTTTTTTCATTCTTTAAATTCTAAAATACAGGCAGCAAAGATAATTTTTACCTAATTGCCTGCCAAGTTGTTTTTAAGGGTAATAATGCGGATTTTTATATGTAAAATCGGGTTTTTTGGTCTAAAATCGCCGATTTATTTATCTATTTCTTTAATGTCATCTTCGGGTATATCTGTGTCGATTACATTTAACAGCGGTTCTTTAAATTCATCTTTATTGGCAACACTTCGCTCAAGCGAAAGCAAAAGAGAAGGCAGCAAAAGTAAATTTGAAAGCATGGCAAGGAGCAAAGTAGCCGAAACGAGTCCGCCTAGAGCAACCGTACCACCAAAACTACTAATCATAAATACAGAAAAACCGAAGAATAATACAATTGAGGTGTAAAACATACTCACGCCGGTCTCGCGTAATGATGCGTAAACAGAACGTTTTATCTTCCAGCCGCTGGTGCGCAATTCCTGCCTGTATTTTGCCAGAAAGTGAATGGTATCATCTACCGAAATACCAAAGGCAATACTAAATACTAAAATTGTAGATGGTTTTATAGGCACGCCAAGATAACCCATTAACCCCGCTGTAATTATTAACGGAAGCAGATTAGGGATAAGCGATACCATTATCATTTTAAAAGATCTGAACATCCACGCCATAAATAAGGCAATAAGAACAATTGCCAGCGACAAGCTTATAATAAGATTTGTGACCAGATATGTTGTTCCTTTTTGAAATACTAACGCTTTACCGGTAAGGGTGACATTATAATTATCTTTTGGGAAAAGGATATTTATTTTATTCCACAGGTTGTCTTCTACAATCTCCATGCGATCTGTACCTATATCTTTCATAAAGGTTGTGATGCGCGCGTATTGACCTGTAGAATCTACATAACTATCCAGAAGTCCCGCTTCACTGGAGAAGCTGCTTGCGTAAGGCAGAATAAAATTGCGCTCATTAGAGGTAGGGAGCTGGTAATATTCAGGAGCACCATTGTAAAACGCCTGCTTGGCATATTTTACCAGACTGACGACAGAAACCGGTTTAGAAAGTTCTGGTATTTCTTCAATTGTGGTGCTAAGCTCATCCATCCTTTTTAAGGTAGGAAGCTTCATCACGCCTTTTTTGCGCTTGGTGTCAATAAGAATTTCAAGCGGCATAATGCCGTCAAACTCTTTCTCAAAAAATTTTATATCACTAAAGAATTCGGTATGCTTCGGCATGTCTTCTATAAGACTACCAGAAATTTTTATTTGGTGTATTCCTATAAGACTTACAATAAGAAGAATAATAGCCGTGATGTAAATCGTTATGCGTCTGTGCTGTACCATACGCACAATCCAGTTTACAAAATCTTCTATCCATGATTTACCAAGATGCTTTAAGTGACGCTCTTTTGGCGGTGTCATAAAGCTGTAAATTATGGGTATTATAAGCAAGCTCAATAAAAATATAGCGATAATATTTATTGAAGCAACGACGCCAAATTCCTTAAGCAACGAACTTTTAGTAAGGATGAAAGTAGCAAAACCAGAAGCCGTTGTTATGTTTGTCATCAACGTGGCATTACCCACTTTTGTGATTACGCGCTGTAAAGCCTTGATTTTATTACCATGATTTTTATATTCCTGCTGATATTTATTTATTAGAAAAATACAGTTGGGAATTCCTATAACAATAATAAGTGGCGGGATAAGTGCGGTAAGAACGGTAATTTCATAATTAAGCAATCCTAAAAACCCAAAAGCCCACATTACGCCGATAATAACCGTTATCATTGAGATAAAAGTCGCCCTGTAAGACCTGAAAAAGAAGAAGAAAATCAAAGAAGTTACCAGTAAAGCACCTCCTACAAATAGACCAATCTCATCAATAATATTCTGAGAGTTGAGTGTGCGTATATATGGCATCCCACTTGTATGAACCTTTATGCCGGTTTCCTGCTCAAAGTTTTTAATAAGCGGGATAAGATCTTCAATTATAAAATCTTTACGTGCGGCTGTATTTACGATGTCTTTTCTTAAGTAAACAGCGCTGCGTACTGTACCTGTTTTTTTGTTGTAAATGAGTCCTTCATAAAAGGGCAAATCATTAAACAATTTATCATGATACTGTTTTGCTTCAGCATCAGTTTTTACCGGTTCAGGGATAAAGGGTTTAAGATCAAATCGTTTTGGATTTTCTTCTTTATCCAGTAATTTGAGATCTTTTAAAGAAACAGAAAGCGCAACTTCATCAAAAGCACTAATTTTTGATGAAAGATCATTCCACTTATTTAAAACGTCAGGAGTAAAAAGTGTAGAGTCTTTTATACCAAAAACAATAAGGTTTCCTTCTTCACCAAATTTGTCGAGAAAGGATTTATACTCCAGATTGACTTCATGATCGTCTGGCAATAAATTTGCCTCTGTGTAGGTAAAACGCATGTATTGCCATTGCGTTGAAAGAAATATAGTTACACCTATAATTACAAGAAGAATAAAGATTCTGTTGCGTAAGATGATTCGGGCAATTCCATCCCAAAAGCCATAACTAAAAAGTTTGGTCATCGTATTTTTTTAAGAGGGGGCAAATGTACTTATTTTAAAAATTTTGTCATTGCCAAAGCTCATGTTTTTAAAGCTGAAGATAAAAAGTGAACTTAAAAGCGAGATTATCTGCAAAATCTGGCAAACTATAAGCTCCGTATCTATAAGTAAGACTTGTTCCAAAACCAAAGAGAAGCTTATTTATTTCAAACCCGGATTCAGTATATCCTTTTTTAAGAGAATTAAAAGTCACATCGAGATGATCTTCAGGATTTCTGATATCGCCTATGTCATATCTTGTTATGAAAACCATTTCCGGTTTAAATTTTTCGCCCAGATTAAAAGGTCTTAATCTATGTTTTACCTGCACTGTTGCCAGACGGTCTGAGAAAAACTCACCAAAATACATCGTCTCAAAACTATTAACTCCCGCAACCGAAAAACGTTGCATAACCGTTTCTTTATTAGGTGCGTTAGGATAAGCGTGAAATAAGTGGGAGAGAGGAAGATCGCCAAATGCTGCATCACCTTCTATTAAAATTTCTGTAGCAGATTTATTTAGTCTGTCTACTCTGTAAAATACTTTTGCGCCCAGCTTTGTATAGTCAAAATCACTATTAAAAACACCAGATATTCCTTTTGTAATCTGAGCGGTAACTTTAGGGTAACCGTCAAAAACTTCAGCTGTGCCTTCAGATGATCTCATGAACTTGCTTCTGGGACTCCAGCGCACACCTAAAGTAGCTTCGGTCATGATATAATCTCTGTATATCTTGCCGGCGTTCTGAAATCTATAAGGAGCTGTCTGTGCTATCTGAACATTAGAAAGTTGTAGCTCTGATAAAATTTTAGGAGTTATCTGAAATTCAAGATTTGAACGTATAGTTCGATAATCATAAAACTGACTGATATTGACCAAGCGAGGTTCAAAAAGGGAATAAACGCGTCTGTCTGTCAAATAATTATAACTACCTACTTCCTGAAGATCGTCGTTATAGGTAAGACTTAACCAGGCGCCATGTTCTTCATTAAGTAAAACGCCGCCACCTATCCCAAATTTAAAGGTGTGATCTTTAAAACCATAGGCGGTATAGCCTTCCATCCTGAAACGTTTAGAAAATGAGCTATTTGTAATACCTCCTAAACCTAGTCTTAAACCTTCGTAATTGTTGTATTTAATAGGGTACGTAAGATCAAAATCAAAAAAATCGACTGTATAATATCCTATCCCAAAATTATTGATAACTGCCAGGCGCTTTTCGATATTTTCGGCCTGTACCACATCATCTAAAAATGTAAAGCTGTTTAAGTCCTTTTGAGATAAAGATTCATTTCTGTATTGTGACCAGAATTCTTCAGTTTGTGAATCTGCATCAGGCATCACTTCTATCGCAAGATTAGGATGCTTAATTACATTTGTAGGTTGAAAATTAAAATCTGAATTGACCAGTGTTGAGAATAGATGCCTGCCTTTTATTGCTTCCTGTACCGGATTATTTTCTATTGTACCCATAGAAATTTTACCCTTAAAAATTGCTAACCTTCTTGAAGTTTCACCTTTTTCTATGTAGAGTTTGCTGCTTTTAGGAAGGTAAAGGTGTTGGTCTGGAAAATATGTGTAAGCCTGCTCAATGGTAGCGGCAAGTTCATCCTTAAGATTGATGTGTACCTGCTGTATTGCTAAAGTTTCAGCATCTAACCAAATGATTCCGCTCAAACCAGGAATGGTCTGAGGTCTTTTTGGTGTCAACTGAATCGCAAAAGAAGGTCTGTCAAGAATTATGGTATCTCTAAGAAAAGTATAATCATAATTTTTGACTCCACGTTTTGAAATAGGGCCCGCATATCGGTAGTTAAATATTACAAAATCGTCATCGTAAAAAGATCTTGATTGCAAGGTAATAGCCAAAACCTCATACCGTGGTTCCTTAAAACCGGCCATATTAAGACCAAGAACTTCTTCTTTAAAACCGTAATTTTTTGAATAACGATTGAGTGCCACTTTCTCGGCAAAAAATGAATGCGCGCTTCCTTCTACGTCAATAGAATCTGTTATAAGTGTTTTCTCATATGTAGTAAAACTAAAACGATGCAAAATTTCCTGAGGATTGTTCTGAGCGCTTCTGTTTACTGCAATTTGCATTATAGAATCTGCATCTCTTGAAACCGGAGAAACTAAATTCTGTGCTTGAAAATTAAGAGAAAATAGAAATAGAACTAAAAAGAATGACCTGTACATTAATAAGTTGATACTGTTGGGTTTTGACTAAAGTACTATAAAAAAAGCGACCCTGGGGTCGCTCTTATAATATGTTTAACTATATGTTATACAGTTAAAATCTCTTTTTCTTTTATAACCAATATTTCTTCAACCTTTACAATATGTTTGTCAGTAAGATTCTGAACATCGATTTCTGCATTTCTGCAAATATCCTCTGCTACACCATCTTTTTCTAACTTTTTTATCTCATTATTAGCACCTTTTCGGTCGTTGCGAATACCAATTTTAGCTTCTTCGGCCTCTGCTTTAGCTTGCTTAACCAGTTCTTTACGACGCTCTTCAGTAAGAGGGGGTACGTTAATTATAATATTGTCACCATTATTCATAGGGTTAAAACCTAAATTAGAATTTATGATGGCTTTTTCTATCTGTGGGATCATTGCACGCTCCCAGGGTTGAATTGAGATGGTGCGACCGTCAGGAGTATTTACGTTAGCAACCTGCGCTAGTGGAGTCATACTGCCGTAATAATCTACCATTACACTGCCCAGCATTGCAGGACTTGCTTTGCCGGCGCGTATGTTTACTAATTGTTTTTTAAAGTGTGAGATAGCGTTTTGCATAGCTTCCTCTGTGGTATCCAATAAAAGTTGAATATCTTCATTCATAATTACAATATTTTGTAGGCTTTAATCAAAAAGTGCACCAAATGTAACAATTTATAAATTGACGGTAGTGCCTATATTTTCTCCGGAAACTACTTTTAATAAATTTCCTCTTTTATTCATGTCAAAAACAATAATAGGCAATTCGTTTTCCTGACTTAATGTAAATGCCGTTGTGTCCATAACTTTAAGACCTTTGCTAAGAACATCTTCAAAGCTTATGAAGTCAAATTTAACAGCTTTTTTATCTTTTTCAGGATCGCTGGTATAGATTCCATCAACACGCGTGCCTTTTAAAATAACATCTGCATTTATCTCAATAGCACGTAAAACTGCTGCAGAATCTGTTGTAAAATATGGATTACCGGTACCACCTCCAAAAATTACAACGCGTCCTTTTTCCAGATGACGTATCGCACGACGACGTATAAATGGTTCTGCAACTTCATTAATCTGAATAGCACTTTGTAAACGTGTCGGAATATCAGCATCTTCTAAAGCGCTTTGCAGGGCAAGACCATTAATTACTGTAGCAAGCATGCCCATATGGTCTCCCTGTACACGGTCCATGCCACGGCTTGCACCGGCCACACCTCTAAAAATATTACCGCCACCTATTACAATCGCGATTTCGATACCCTTATCTAAAATGCTTTTTATTTCATCTGCATAATCTGACAGTCGTTCAGGATCAATACCATATTGTCTGTTGCCCATTAAGGCTTCGCCTGATAATTTTAGAAGTATACGTTTGTACATAGCTTGAGAAGATTTTTGCAAATATACATTTTAATGGCATTGCCCAAAAGAAAGAATTCAAAGGACAAAAAAGACATTGTATTTCGCGTGTGGTGTTAGCCCTTTTAGATGTAATAACTTTTACATTTCCCAATTTTTATATCTGTCAAAGTTTGCTTTATTTATTGAATCTCCAATTATTATAAAATCTATTCTTTATTAAATGTTATAGAAATATTAATTTTAATCTACATTAGAAAGCTAACTACG
>JBALXG010000122.1:0-3799 GCA_036961055.1 Leeuwenhoekiella sp.
TCAAAAAAATAGAAGTATCGGGGATTGCTTCAGGCTATGATTTCTACAAATATAAATTTTCAGATAAAAAATTTATTATTGATTTATCGACTATTGAAAAGGGAACTGGCACCAGTTATTATTACGTGTTTAATCGCGATCGTGATGGGTTAACTGGCAGTTTGAGTCAAAGTATAATAAGACGATTTCAGCCAGATACCGTTTTTTTTGAACTTGATAAAAATTACGAAGTAAAGCTTCCTGTTACCGCTCAATTTGAGATTAATTATGATGCAGGATATGGTAGTTTTGACGGACTTAAATTTTCGCCAGATTCTGTAATTGTAAGAGGGCCTAAGAGCGATATCGATACTTTAACACATGTGATGACGCAATCTTTAAAATTCAAAAATATTAAACAATCGCTGTCAGATAGTGTTCTTGTAGCTGTTCCCGGTGGTAATAAACTTCTGGAAATTACGCCGCGACGTGTAGGCTATAAGCTTGATGTAGATAAATTTACAGAAGGTACTATCGCAGTACCCATTCAATTGATAAATGTGCCCGCGCATATAAAGGCAAAAATATTCCCTAAAAAGGTCACTGTTGTTTTTAATGTAAACTTTAAAAATTATGATCGTATTAAAGTTTCAGATTTTAAAGTGGTTTGTGATTTTAATATGGTAGATAATAATTCAACTAATCTTACTCCCGAAATTGTTGAATATCCAGATTTTATAAGGGATGTTCGCCTTCGCGAAAAAACAGTTCAATATCTTCTTGTAAAGTGATAATCATAGGACTTACTGGCGGAATAGGAAGTGGTAAAAGTACCATTGCGCAATTCTTTAAAAATTTGGGCGTACCCGTTTATATCGCAGATGATGAGGCAAAACTACTTATGCATACTGAAGTTTTAAAAAAACAGATTGCACAGCTTTTTGGTAAAGATGCATATCTTAATGACAAGCTTAACCGAAAATACATTGCAAATCTTGTTTTTAAAAATGAAGAGCTGCTGCGTAAATTAAATGCCATTGTGCATCCTGCTGTAGGAAATCATTTTATGAATTGGGCATCAAAACAGAAGTCAGATTATGTTATAAAGGAAGCTGCTATACTTTTTGAAAATGGTGGAAATGAAACGTGTGATGCGACTATTTTAGTCACTGCTCCTGAGGATGTACGAGTAGCTCGTGTGACAAAACGGGATAATGTTAAAGCAGAAGAAGTAAAAAATCGTATGTCCCAACAATGGAGTGATGCAAAAAAAATAGATTTGGCAGATTACGTAATACACAACACAGATCTTAAAAAGACTGAAAATGATGTCAAAGAAATTCACAATAAAATCCTGCAAACCCTTGTAAATAGATAGCTTATTCTATGTTAACATTTGGTTAAACCGAAGAAAGGATAAATGTTAAAATCATACATTTGAGGCATGAATAAAAAACTGTTTGTGCTTCTTGTGGTACTCATGAGCCTGTCACTTATTGGCATCATATTCGTACAGGGGTACTGGATTACAAACAGTATAGAGACTAAAAGAGGTCAATTTGCTTTTAGTGCAAAACAGGTTTTGAGCGCGGTTTCAAGCAAAGTTCAAAAAAGAGAAGTCGATGACTGGTACAATCCCCTTTTACAAGTTAGAGATAGCATAGGCATCCCAGATGATGTGATGTTAAATGAGTTTTTATTTACTCAGGAGGACTCTCTTACAAATGAAACCTACATATATCGTAATAGTATTGTTGAGCAGGATTATAAATTGAGTGCTCCTATACTTGACTATGACCTTGATAGTATAAAGTTTAAAAGATATTTACAACGTCAGATTACACAAATTGTTGACAAAAACGATCTTGATCGCAACCCTATCAACAGGCGTTCCAGATTCTCTCGCATCGCCTCTATGAGTGAGATAGAACGTTATAATCTCGAGCAGTTAGTTCTTGAAATTACACGTAAAATCCCTATTCATAAACGCGTCTCTAATAATGAAATAGAGCGCCTGATGACGATGGAGCTTGCAGAACGCGATATGGGTACAGACTTTGAATTTGCTGTTTATAGTAATAGTCTTTCAACGGTTGTAAGATCAGATGATTTTGATATTCAGTCCCCAGATCAAACTTTTAGTGTTCCGTTATTTGTAGATAATGATGGTAACAGCGATTATCAATTGTATGCAAATTTTCCCGGAGAGAAAAAGTTTGTAATTTCTTCGGTTATAGGAATGGCGACTTTGAGTATCCTCTTTACACTTATAATTGTGATAGCTTATTCCAGTGCTTTGCAACAACTTATAAAACAACGCCAGATATCTGAAATAAAGACAGATTTTATCAATAATATGACGCATGAGTTTAAAACACCTATTGCGACAATCAATCTGGCTCTTGATGCCATAAAGAATCCTAAAATTGGTTCAAACCCTGAATCCTTAACAAGGTATTTGGGAATGATTCGGGAAGAGAATAAACGCATGCATGCCCAGGTTGAGAATGTGCTGCGCATATCAAAACTTGAACGGAATCAGTTAGATATTAAAAAGGAAAGACTGAAACTTCATGAACTTGTTGAAGATGCAGTTAATCATGTAGAACTTATTGTTGAAGATAGACAGGGTTATGTAAAAACCCATTTTGGAGCCTTAAAATCATCTGTTTTGGCTAATGAATCGCATTTTACAAATGTAATTGTCAATATTCTGGACAATGCTGTAAAGTATTCATCAGATGTACCAAAAATTGATATCTACACCGAAAATGTAAAGAACTTTATTCTCCTAAAAATTAAAGATCAGGGAGATGGAATGACAAAAGCAGTACAAAAGAAAATATTTGAAAAATTTTATCGCGAACACACTGGCGATATTCACAATGTTAAAGGACACGGTCTTGGCTTAGCTTATGCAAAACGTATCGTAGATGAACACTCTGGTGAGATCTGGGTACAAAGTGAGAAAGGGAAGGGCAGTACTTTTATAATTAAAATACCACTAATATCATAAAACTCATGGAAACAGAAAACAAAAAAATCCTCCTGGTAGAGGATGATCCTAACTTCGGGACAGTATTAAAAGACTATCTGTCAATGAATGACTATGATGTCACACATGCTAAGAATGGTATGGAAGGTTTTGAGAAGTTTAAAAAAGACGACTTTGATCTTTGCATTCTGGATGTAATGATGCCATATAAAGATGGTTTTACTCTAGCCAAAGAAATAAGGGAAAAAAATGAAGATGTGCCTATTATCTTTCTTACGGCAAAAGCTATGAAAGAAGATGTACTTAAAGGTTATAAAGTAGGTGCAGATGATTATCTAAATAAACCATTTGATAGCGAAGTTCTTCTAATGAAGATTAAAGCTATTATGATGCGTAAAGCAACTGATTCTGTTGCAGATAGCAAACAGTTTGAATTTGAGATTGGTAATTTTCACCTTAATTCAAAACTACGCTTTCTTACTTATAGAGATGAAGAAGCAAATAAATTATCACCTAAAGAAAATGAATTATTGCGCTTACTGGCACTTCATGAAAATGATTTAATGCCCAGAGAGTTAGCTTTAACTAAAATATGGCGTGATGATAATTATTTTACATCTAGAAGTATGGATGTATATATTGCAAAATTGCGTAAATATTTAAAGCGTGATGATACTGTTGAAATTCTAAACATTCACGGTGAAGGTTTCAGACTGGTAGTTAAAAAAGAAAATGAGTAGTGGTATATTGAAAAACGTCCCTAATGGGACGTTTTTTCATTTATCATTTTTAAGATTTCCTCAATAGGAGATTGGTAATCAAACC
>JBALXG010000122.1:3809-7421 GCA_036961055.1 Leeuwenhoekiella sp.
CCTCGTCTTTTCTATACCAGGTGAGCTGTCTTTTTGCAAAGCGTCTGGTATTTTTTTTTATTTCTTCTATGGCTTTCTCTTTGGTTATAAGTCCATCAAAATATTCAAATAGCTCTCTGTACCCAACAGTTTGAAGGGCGTTAAGATTTTTATGCTCAATCAGACCCTGCGCTTCTTTCATAAGTCCATTCTCCAGCATAATGTCAACCCGTTGATTTATTCTGTCATAGATAATTTCACGATCTGTGTTTAAGCCTATTTTTATCGTTTGAAAGCTCCTTTTAATTTTGTTTTTCGCGAGAAAAGAGCTGTACGGTTTACCGCTAGATATGCAAACTTCAAGTGCTCTAATAACACGCTGGCTATTATTTAAATCAACTATTTTGTATTGATCCAGATCTAACTGTTTAAGTTGATTTTGCAAGCTTTCAATTCCCTCATTTACTAAAATATCGGTCAATTTATCCCTAATTTCGGGTTTTATGGGTGGAAAATCGTCCAGACCTTTGATTACAGAATCAACATACAAACCAGAACCTCCCACTAAAACGACAAACTTATTTTTTTTGAAAAGTTCGTCTATTTTTTCAATAGCTTCTCTTTCAAATTCACCAACATTGTAATTTTCAAAAATTGATTTATGTTGAATAAAATGATGCTGAGCTGCTTCTAATTCAGTCGCGCTGGGAACGGCGGTACCAATGCACATTTCTTTAAAAAACTGCCGGGAATCTGCCGAGATTATTTCGGTATTAAAATACTTTGCCAGCTTTATAGCTAATGAAGTTTTACCTATCGCTGTTGGTCCAATAATGGTTATTAAGTAATTAGTCATTATGAAGTGAAAATCCACATTTATGGCAATAAAGCGCGTTGTCCTGATGTTTCTGTGCCCCGCAGTTGTGACAAACCTGTGTGTTAGTAGTTAGTACTTCTTTATTTTCATCCTTACTTCCCTTAGTCATTTCGGCGCTTACAATTCCTGTGGGAACAGCTATTATTCCGTAACCCATGATCATAATTACCGTGGCAATAAATTGACCCAACGCTGTGGTAGGAGCAATATCTCCAAAACCTACTGTGGTAAGCGTCACTATGCACCAGTAAACACTCACTGGTATACTATTAAAACCATGTTCAGGTCCTTCTACGATATACATTAAAGTGCCCGCAATTACAGAAAGAATTAATACTGCAAATAGGAATACAAGAATTTTTGGGCGACTATCTTTTAGAGCTTGACTTAGTTTATTGCCTTCGCCTATATAGCGTGTAATTTTAAGTATTCTAAAAACTCTTAGTAGTCTAAGCGCCCTAATTGTGAGCAGCGCATGAGTTCCTATAAAAAAGAATGACAGATAAAGCGGGATAGTAGATATGAAATCAATTAAACCATAAAAACTAAAGATATAAGCGGTAGGTTTTTTTATGGTGACGATGCGCAAAATGTACTCGATGGTAAAAAATATAGTTATTACCCATTCTCCTATATAAAAATATTGACCATAAGCATCACTAAAATGTTTTACGCTCTCTAGCATCACAAGTATGACACTAAGCAGAATAAGTATAAGTAAAACAACATCAAAGGCTTTCCCGCTGGGCGTATCTGCCTCGTAAATTATCTCGTGTAGTCTTCTTCTCCAGTTATGTTTTCCGGGTTCGGGCAAACTTTATATTTTTTAAAATCAAATTTAATATTCTAAAGGTGTAAAAACCGAAGTTAATATTGAATACCTAATTACTAATGTGCTCCAGTTCAATAATCTTGATATTTTTTTTGGTTCGCATATAACTTTGTATGATATGGCGAGCATCTTTATTATCAGCCATTGGTGTGATGATACGCTGAAGAATATCTCTGTTATTTAGCTGAAAATTAAGACTGTAAAAACCATATCCTTTAAACTGCCCGTCTTCTATAAGAATCGCAGAGCGCTCATCAATTTTACGTCCTCTGTCAATAATTATCATATTTTTATTGATAAAACTGCTTTTATCAATAAATGATGAGACACGGTCATTATAAGATTCAATAGATTCTTCACCGCGGCAAGCCCCATGACATTCCTGATTTCTTTCACTCATGCAGTATGAGGTTGAACCGTTCATACCAGTTTTGCTTTGACAGAGTTCATATTCTGCAATAATATTAGCCAGATGTGCCTTTGCAGATTGACTGTTTGAAAATGTGGTTATATTAGCTTTACGAGAATCTGCTCGTTCTACCTTAAGATTTATATAGCCATCATTATCCTTAAATGATGTTAGTTGATTACGAAATAAAGAACGCTTAGAAGAATGATTAAACTGAGGTTTATTTCTTTTTATTTCTTCATTTTCCTTGAGACTGGCAATGAGTTCGCTTCCTGTTTCTTCATAGCTAATAGCTACAGTTTCATCCTGTATTTGCTTTGACTTTTTGTTATCGCTTGTAAAATGCTGAATGACGCGTTTCTTAATATTTTTACTCTTACCTATATAAATAATTTTCCCGTTTACATTATGTAGATAATAAACACCTATCACACTGGGAACTTCCTCAATAAGATCTCTTAGTTTATTATTTATCTCTTTTTTGGGATTGAGTTTAATTGATTCCTGAATAATTTTTTTAGAAGAATCTTTATCCAGCAATAACTGAAATAATTTTACGGTGGCAAGTGCATCGCCGTTTGCTCTATGTCTGTCTAAAATGGGTATTCCCAAGCTACGCACGAGCTTGCCTAAACTGTAACTATCCTGTCCCGGAAGCAGGTCCTTGGCAAGTTCTACGGTACATAGACTTTTTCTTTGATAATCATAACCTAACCTGTCAAATTCTAGCTGAAGGATACGATAATCAAACTGAGCGTTATGGGCTACAACAATGCAATCTGCCGTTATTTCTATTATACGCTTAGCAACTTCATAAAACTTAGGTGCATTGCGCAACATATCATTATTAATGCCTGTAAGGCCAACCACAAATGCCTGAATAGGTCTTTCAGGATTAATTAAACTTATAAATTGATCAACGACATTATGGCCGTCATATTTATATATAGCGACCTCAGTAACCCCTTCTTCATTATATTTCCCACCGGTAGTTTCTAAATCGAGTATTGCGTACATCTTTTATAATGCTTCTTTTTTAGAATTAGCTATTGTAATTTCTTTCTCCAAAGATTGAACTTCCTATGCGCACCATATTGCTTCCGCAGGCGATAGCTAGTTCATAATCTCCACTCATTCCCATTGACAGTGTCTCAAAATCATAAGAAGACTGAAAGTCAGTATAGATTTTTTTGAGTTGACTAAACTCTCTTTCGATTTGAGTTTGATCATCTGTAAAGGAAGCCATTCCCATTAATCCTATCACATTTACATTAGGATATTCATCAAATTTCTTATTCTCTAAAAAAGCAATTGCTTCATCTGGTGGCATACCAAATTTACTATCTTCTTCTGCAATTTTAATTTGAAGCAAAACATCTACTTTTCTCTCGTTTTGTTCAGCTTGCTTATTAATTTCTTTAAAAAGCTTCAGCCGGTCAACACTGTGTATTAAACTCACATACGGGATCATGTATTTCACTTTGTTAGTTTGTACATGTCCTATCATATGCCATT
>JBALXG010000123.1:0-7416 GCA_036961055.1 Leeuwenhoekiella sp.
ATAAGAACGGAATTGCCCGGCGTATTGCAAAAGAAGTGAAGGATGGCTATTATGTAAATTTAGGCATAGGCATACCTACACTGGTTGCAAACTATGTGCGCGAAGATATTCAGGTAGAATTTCAAAGCGAAAACGGTATACTGGGCATGGGGCCGTTTCCTTCTGAAGGAGAAGAAGATCCAGATCTTATAAACGCGGGGAAACAAACAATTACAGCACTTAATGGCGCTTCATATTTTGATTCAGCTTTGAGTTTTTCTATGATAAGAGGTCAGCATGTAGATCTTACAATACTAGGAGCAATGGAGGTAGCTGAAAATGGAGATATAGCAAACTGGAAGATTCCCGGTAAAATGGTAAAGGGAATGGGTGGTGCTATGGATCTCGTTGCCAGTGCTGAGAATATTATCGTTGCGATGATGCACACAAATCGAGAAGGTGAATCAAAACTTTTAAAAAAATGTTCTTTGCCACTTACAGGAGTAGGTTGCGTAACACGTATTGTAACAAATCTTGCAGTAATTGAAGTGACAGAAAAAGGTTTTAAATTATTAGAAAGAGCACCCGGAGTTACTATTGATGAAATAATTAAGGCTACAGAGGGACATCTTATTTGTGAAGGAGATATCCCTGAAATGGATTAAAAAAGCGTTGTATGTAAATATTAGAAAAAGGGGTTCGCCCCTTTTTTTATATTTTGATCTTAAAATCATACAAGTCGTTAATCGATAAAAACGTTAAAGTTGAGTCAAAAATCGGTGAAATACACAAAATATTGGCTTTTTAGTAGAATTGTTAACTTTATAGTTTGTAGTATAAGAATTTATTTATACTTTAGTCGTCCCCAAAGAGCATAAACATGTTACTTTGCGTTGAAAGTTAAATCTTACAACGCTTGGGTAACCTCAAAATTGGAGAGTTTTGGTGTTATGATTTGTTAAAACCGCAGGGGGAGCTCTGCGGTTTTTAAAAAACCCTAAATCTATTGAATTAATTAAATAAAAACCTACTTGTTATGAACTTACAATCCTCAAATCCATCATTTATTTCAAGATCAGTTAATGGTGCTAAAGACGGCTTTCGTTTTTTTGTTAACTTTTTACGTTTAACTAAGAGAGTATTTTTCTTTGTTTCTTCTATAGAATCATAGTAAAATTTACTAGATCCCTTTTGGGATTGCATTTATTAAAGACTGAGTGTAATGGCTCTGTGGAAAAGCGTAGACAGCATCTGCTTCACCTCGCTCCTCTATAGAGCCATTTTTCATTACAAGTAATTGGTCTGCCATGTACTTTACAACGGCCAGATCATGAGAAATAAATAAATAAGTAAAGCCAAACTTATTTTTTAAATCATTAAGCAAGTTTAAAACCTGGGCTTGTACAGAAATATCTAAGGCAGATACAGATTCATCACAAACTATAAATTTAGGCTGCATTGCGATTGTACGCGCTATCCCTATACGCTGGCGTTGACCACCACTAAACTCGTGTGGATAACGGTTATAATGTTGCGGCAGAAGTCCTACTTGTCTCAGAAGTGATAGAGCCTCTTCCTTACGCTCCTTTTTATTTCCGTTTAATTTATGTACTTCCATAGCTTCGGTTATGGCCTGCCCTACTGTAAGACGAGGGTTTAATGAAGAATATGGATCCTGAAAAATTATTTGTATATCCTTTCGCAAAAGCCGTATTTCTTTTGAATTGAGTTTGGTAATATCCTTACCATTATAAAAGACTTGCCCTTTAGATGCGGTGTCTAATTGCAAAATCACATTTCCCAAAGTAGATTTTCCACAGCCTGATTCGCCCACGAGGCCTAGTGTCTCTCCTTCATATATTTTAAAACTTACATCATTTACCGCTTTAAAAACATTCTTTTTTCTGAATAAACCTGCTTTTGAATAGTAATATTTAGAGACGTTTTTAACTTCAATTAATGGTGGCTTTGAATAAAGCTCAGCATGCTTAGCATTTCGTTCTTCCTTAGAAATCTCTCTACTCAGCTTTTCTTTATTTAAGTAATTAGAGACCGTGGGTAATTTTTCTAAACGCTCATACATTGAAGGGCGGGCATGAATTAGAGCGCGCGTATAATCCTTAGTTGAATGATGAAAAATATCATTAGATGTACCTTGTTCTATAATTTCTCCCTGATACATAACCACAACTCTATCTGCCAGCTCACTCACCAATGCAAGATCATGCGAAATAAAAATAATACTCATTTTTGTTTCCTGTTGCAGCTCTTTTAAAAGAGTAATAATTTCTCTTTGAACAGTGACATCAAGCGCTGTGGTAGGCTCGTCTGCAATAAGTATTTTAGGTTTACACGCTATAGCCATAGCAATCATGACACGTTGCTTCTGGCCGCCGCTTATTTGATGTGGGTATGACTGAAAAACACTTTCTGGGCGTGGTAACTTTACCTGCTCAAAAAGGCCTAAAACCTGACTTTTTATGTCATTTTTTGCCAAATTTGTGTGTCTCTTTAATATTTCGGAAACCTGCTGGCCACAGGTCATTGATGGGTTAAGCGAACTCATAGGTTCCTGAAAGATCATTGAGATTTCCTTTCCACGTATATCCTGAAGTTTACTTTCTGAAAGTTGTAGCAAATCCTCATTTTCAAATAGTATTTTCCCGGAGTTAATTTTTACATTCTTTTTAGGAAGTAATCCTAAAATTGCAAGGTTAGTTACAGATTTTCCTGAACCAGATTCACCTACAATTCCCAGGATCTCATTTTTATAAAGTTTAAATCCCACATTTTTAAGAACAGGGGTATAGTTGCGATGCTGTTCAAAACCCAGAGTTAGATTTTCAAGAGATAAAAGTATATCGGCCATGAGATAAATTTACAATAAGGCAGGGTATTGATGAAATCAACTTGTAAGAAGTATATTTTTAAGAGTAATTATAGTTTATTTTTAAAAATTAACTGTATTTCATCGAATATATTTGCATTAAAACTGATATTGGTTCAAATTGTAATAGCTTTTTAACAGTAAAGACAGTTTTTTCCTAATTTAACTTTTTAGCTTATGACAAAAAATTACTTCAAAGGACTTCTTATTTTAAGTTTAACGATAGGATTTTCTTTAAATGCCCAGCAAAAACCATCCTTAAAGTCTCAGGAAAAGAAACCAGTACAATTTAATGGTTTAATAAAATTAGATGAAAATCAGATTCAGACCAAAGGCACCGGAACAAATAACTTAAAAGCCTTATTTCGAGATAAATTTGAAATTAATGCTGAAAATGAATTTAATCCGGTAAGTAGAAGTTCTGAAAAGAACGGCTATTTGCACACACAATTTAAACAGTCTTTTGAGGGCATTCCCGTCGAGTTTGCCAGACCTACCGTTCATGAGAAAAATGGCGTCCCTGTTTCTATTAGTGGTGAATTTTATAAAGTAAAAGATTTAAATATTAAACCCGCGTTAGCAAAATCTCAGGCTTTGCAAAAAGCAATATCACAAATAGGTGCGTCCCATTATCTATGGGAATATCCTGATGCAGCAAAAGAAATTGACTATGCAAAACCAGAAGGCGAGCTTGTTATTTTACCACTAACCACAGGTAAGGAAACAGTATTAAAACTTGCATATAAATTTGATATTTATGCTACACAACCACTTAGCCGTGGTATGCTTTATATAGATGCAAAAAGTGGTGAGCCTTTATTTTACAACAGTATTATTAAACATGCTCATACTTTTGGGTTTGTTGGTAAAATGCCGGTTACAGTTAAAACTAAAGAAGAAGAAGATAAGGCATTTGATGACATGGCGGCCGGGATGTATGTTACTGCTTCTGCACAAACTCGCTATAGCGGAACACAATCTATCGAGACCGCTTTAAGCGGAAGCAGCTATATTTTGAGTGATAGTACTCGTAAAATCTACACAAGAGACGCTAAAAATCAGGCCCCTGGGAGTAGTTATCCATATATAAGTAACTACGACCAGTTTACAGATAACGATAATAACTGGACGACAGCAGAGCATAGCGCTAATAAAGACAATGCCGCACTAGATGCACATTGGGGAGCTATGATGACCTATGATTATTTTAAAAACGTTCAAGGGCGTAATAGCTACGACAATAACGGGACACAAATACGCAGTTATGTACACGTAGATCAAAATTATGATAATGCATTCTGGAATGGTTCTGTAATGTCTTACGGTGATGGTTCTTCTAACGGCGCAGAAGGAAACGGAAATTTTGATGCGCTTACTTCTATAGATGTAGCGGCTCATGAGATAGGCCATGCGGTTTGTACATACACAGCAGATCTTGCTTACCAGAAAGAATCTGGTGGGATGAACGAAGGTTTTTCAGATATCTGGGGAGCTGTGGTTGAGCATTATGCTAAAGGTAATGGCAGTGATTTAAGTCGGGCAGCTTCAATATGGTTAATAGGTGATGAGATCGATAGAAGAAGCGGTTCTGCTGCTTTGCGCTCCATGTCAGATCCTAAATCTTTGGGTCAGCCAGATACTTATGGTGGTTCATATTGGGTAAATCCTAATTGTACACCTACAAGTAATAATGATTACTGTGGTGTTCATACAAATTCAGGTGTATTAAATCACTGGTTCTATTTAGTTACGGCCGGTGGTTCTGGTAGTAATGATGTAGGCGATGTTTATGATGTTGCTGGCATTGGTATCAGCAAAGCTGCTGATATTACATATCGTACAGAATCTGTTTATCTTTCAGCAAATTCTACTTATGCTAATGCTCGCTCTGGTTCTATTCAGGCAGCTGTAGACCTTTATGGTGCAGGTAGTGCCGAAGAGCAAGCTGTAACAAATGCCTGGTATGCAGTAAATGTGGGTGAAGCATACGGCGGTGGCGGTAGTTCTACATATTGTACTTCTGCAGGCAATAGTGTAAGTGATGAATATATTGGTCGCGTACAATTAGCAAGCATAGACAATGCCTCTGGTGCAACTAGCGGTTATACAGATTTTACTGCTGTTTCTACAAGTCTTACTAAAGGTGCTTCTAGTACAATTACAATCACACCTACGTGGACGGGAACGGTTTATTCTGAAGGCTACGCGGTTTGGATTGATTATAACCAAAATCAAAGTTTTGATGATTCTGGCGAATTAGTTTTCAGTCAGTCTGCAACGACTTCTAGTTCTATTTTCGGAAGTTTTACGGTACCAACCTCAGCTCTTGATGGTGAAACAAGAATGCGCGTTTCTATGAAATATAATGGTATTCCTTCTTCTTGCGAATCCTTTTCGTATGGCGAAGTAGAAGATTACACCGTTGTCTTTGGCGGCGGCGGAAGCACAGCAGATACACAGGCGCCTTCTGTTCCTGCAGGTCTTGCGGCTTCTAATATTACAGATACAACTGCAGATCTTTCCTGGAATGCTTCTTCAGATAATGTAGGTGTTACAGGTTATGATGTTTATGAAGGAAGTACGTTATTAGGCACTGTAACCGGCACTACGGCTAACATTACGGGTCTTACGGCTGCTACAACTTATAGCTTCTCAATTAGAGCTAAAGATGCCGCAGGTAATATTTCAGCATCAAGTTCTACTGTTAGTGTTACAACTACAGGCGGTTCAACAGGCGGCGGAGCAAATGATACGCTTATTGCAAGCTATTTTGAGAGCGGCTGGGATGGCTGGTCAGATGGTGGTAGCGATTGCGCTCGTTATAGCGGTTCACGTTCATCAGAAGGCAGCTATTCAATCTATATCAGAGATAATTCAGGGACTGCCTCTTCTATGACAAGTTCAGCTGTAAACCTTACTCCTTATGATAATGTAGAGATCACTTTCTCTTTCTACTCATACAGTATGGAAAATGGGGAAGATTTCTGGGTACGTTACAACAGCGGTTCGGGATGGCAAACCGTTGCTGCGTATGCACGTGGTACCAGCTTTAATAATAATACTTATTATACAGCTACTATAAATATGAGCAGCGCAGATTATAGCTTTACAAATGCAGCTCAATTCAGGTTTCAGTGCGACGCCAGTGCAAATAATGATTTGATCTACATTGATGAAGTGGTAATTACAGGTACTTCTGGTTCTGGTGTTATGCCAAATAGTTTAGTAGAAACAGGAACTGTACAAACCTTTGGCGGAAATATAGATGGAAATGCCGATTTTGAGGGTGATTTCACCATTTATCCTAATCCGGCGGCAGATTTTGCTGAGGTTAAATTGATGCTTGATATAGAAGATTCTCCAATCAAAGTTAAGCTTTCTGTTTACGACATCCGCGGAAGCGTGGTTTTGAGCAAATCGTATACTGAAGTAACTGATGATGTCTTTGGTGAAAAACTAGATGTTTCTCAGTTAAAATCGGGAATCTATTTCGTAGAAATCACTTCAGATAATGGAATGATGGAAACTCAAAAACTAATTAAAAATTAGATATAACCAAGTTAAAACTCGTGTAACTAAAAACCCGAAGCTTAAATGCTTCGGGTTTTTTATACCGAAATTATTTCAGCATCATCCAGTAACATCTCGTTGCGCAATCTTAGAATAATCTGAGCGACAGCAACAACATCCCTTTCGCAATACAAAACAATGCGGTTGAGATCATTTTCTTCATAAAAGACGTCACGCACTTCACTACCGTCAATATCTGTTTTAGGAGACGGAATATTTAGAATTTTAGTCAGGAGTTTAAGCGAAGTATAATGTTTGTAATCACCAAATTTCCACAATTCTAAAGTATCCAAATGTGGAACTTCCCACGGTTTTTTACCAAAGAAATTCAGTTTAAACGGAAGCTCGATACCATGAATGATCATGCGGCGCGCTATAAAAGGGTAATCAAACTCTTTACCATTATGCGCGCATAGAACATGTTGAGGTTTATTAAAATGAGTTTCAAGAAGTGTTTTAAATTCCTTTAAAATCTCTTTTTCTTCACCAGAAAAGGAAGTTGTTCTAAAGTTTCGGTTTTCTCCCTGAATTTTAAAATAACCCACAGAAAGACAGATGATTTTACCAAATTCTGCCCAAATCCCTGCGCGGTCATAAAACTCTTCTGCAGTAAACTCTTCCTTGCGCTGATATTTTGTTTTATCAGCATAAAGTTGCTGCATCTCTTCAGATAACAAATCAAAAGATTTGACTTCAGGAACGGTTTCAATGTCAAGAAATAGAATGTTTTCCAGGTTAATTTTTTTCAACATAACATAGTTTTAAAGGCGCTCGTCATGCTGAATTCCGATAGCTATCGGAACAGCATCGCACAACTGCATGAGACCCTGAAATAAATTCAGGGTGACGAAAAAACGTTTAGTTTTTTATAAAATCTGCTTTCTGAGGGTAGAAATCGGGATTTAATATATAAAAATTAGCCGTAGAAAAAGAATAGAATCAAGAATCTCAGGACAAGTTCACTAGATATTTTTTGAAAA
>JBALXG010000124.1:0-7412 GCA_036961055.1 Leeuwenhoekiella sp.
GTAATATATATATTATAGGATCGTAAAGATTTACCGGCTCCCGGGCAATTATTCTTTTATTGAGATATTCATTAAAAATTGCAGTGTATTCTGGTATGCTGCGCATGCTTATTTTTTTGGCTAAAATAAGACACCTAAATCAAAAAGCCGACTTATTTAGGAATGATCGTTTTTTGCAACATTAAATAATTGTAAAACTTTGGAAACTTTTTAAGTTTTTATAGTTTCCAAAACCTATATTTGCACAAATTATGGAAGATAAAATTTTACATAAAGCAGCAGAGATGTTTTTAAGCCAAGGGTTTAAAAGCGTTACTATGGATGATATCGCCCAGGAAATGGGCATTTCTAAAAAAACAATTTACACCCATTTTGAAACCAAACTAAAATTGGTAGAAATGGTTACATATTTCCTTTTTGACGTAATTCATAAAGGCATAACAGAAATACAGTCTCGTAACCTTAATGTAATAGAAGAGTTATTTGTTATTAAAGATTTTGCAATGCAGAATCTTAAAGATGAAAAATCATCACCCGTTTTTCAACTACAAAAATATTATCCTAAAATCTATAAAAAAGTTCACGGGCAACAGATTAAACTTATGACTGCATGCGTAACTGATAACCTTGAACGCGGAATTGCCACCGGCTTTTACCGCCCAAAGATTAAGGTTTGTTTTGTGTCAAAAATTTATTACATGTGCACAATGGGAATTAAAAATCCAGAGATTTTCCCACCGCATGACTTTATAATAAAAGATGTCACATCAGATTATCTTGACTATCACCTGAGAGCGATCGCAACTCCGCAAGGACTTGAAATACTTCAACAATTTACTAATGAGAAAGAAGGATAACATGATAAAAAGGTTCTTTACGCTCCTGACCATAATTACATTTGGCTGGACGTACGCGCAAGACACTCTTGAAATGCCCACTACGCAATTTAGCCTTGAAGAAGCTATAATGTATGGGCTTGAGCATAATTATACTGCAAATAATGCAAGTACAGATATCGCAATTGCACTCAAGCAAAAATGGGAAATCATAGCTCAGGGTTTGCCTCAGGTAAGTGGTGCTGTAAGTTATCAAAACCAGCTTGTACAACCTGTGACCTTTATTCCCGGAGTTTTTGCAGGTGGTGAAGAAGGCACATTTATCCCAGTAACTTTTGGCACAAAACAAAGCATGAGTGCCATTGCGACTTGGGATCAACTCATATTTGACGGATCATACCTTGTAGGCATACAGTCATCTAAAACCTTGCTTCAGATTACAGAAAATGCTAAGGTAAAGACAGATTTAGAACTTAAAGAGCAAATTATAAATGCCTATGGCAATGTTTTGTTAGCTCAGGAAAGCGTTGATATACTTCAGAAAAATCTAAATTCTCTACAGAAAAATTATGACGACACTAAAAAAATCTTTGAAAACGGCTTAGCCGAAGAAGAAGATGTAGAGCAACTGCAAATCACACTTATTGGTCTGCAATCAAATTTGAATAATGCCCTGCGAATGCAAGACATCTCACTTGACATGCTTAAAGTGACTTTGGGTATTCCTTTAGATTATACCATAAATGTTGCAGACGATCTTGATCAACTTTCTATGCAGTATTTTGATCTTTCGCTTTTGCAAAAAGAAATAAATGTTGAAGACAATATAGATTATCGTATTGCGCAGGATCAGGCAAACCAAGCACAAATACTGGTTAAACTTGAGAAAAGTAAAGCATTGCCCAGACTAAATGCGTATGTAAACTATGGGGTGCAGGCTAATAGTGAGAAATTTACTTTTTTAAGTGATAATCAGCGCTATTTTGACCAGTCTATTGCGGGCGTTAGCTTAAATGTTCCCATTTTTAGCAGTGGCATGCGCAGTTCACGTACAGCCCAGAAAGAACTAGATTACAAAAAGAAACTTGAAGATCTTGAAGAAACCAGAAACCGCGTAAAACTTCAAATTTCTTCTGCTCAAAATGATTATCAGTTTAGTCTTGACAACTACAACAACCAGAAAAAAAATCTGGATCTCGCTGAAAGAATTGAGAAAAAAAATCAAGTAAAATTCTTTGAAGGTATCGCCACAAGCTTTGAGTTAAGCGAGGCTCAAAGACAACTTTACTCAGCACAGCAAAATTACCTTCAGGCAATGCTTGATGTAATAACTAATAAAGCGACACTAGAAAAAGTGCTCGACACCACACAATATCAACCCGAAGAACGCAATTAATAGCTTTAAAAAATGAAAAAAATTATTTTCCTTATTCTAACAGTTTTTGCAGTTTCCTGCGGAAAAAAAGAAGAGTCTGTAGATAATCTAATCGCAGATGGTGATCTGGCCAAAATGCGCTCTAAAAAAACAGAACTTGTTAATCAACAAACTGAAGTTAAACTTGAACTTGATAAGCTTAATGCGGCTATTGATAAAAAAGATCCGCGTACTCAGGCAGCGCTTGTGACTACCCGTACACTAACTGACTCAGTTTTTAAACACTACATCGAGGTTCAGGGAAATGTAAATACAGATCAAAACATAATTATTTACCCGGAATTTTCAGGTATTCTTACTCGCGTGTATGTTAAAGAAGGTGAGCATGTAAGAAAAGGCCAGCTACTAGCCAAAATAGATGATAATGGTATGAGTAGTCAACTTGCAAGACAAGAAGCTCAAACCACACTAGCAAAAACAACTTATGATCGTCAAAAACGACTTTGGGATCAAAAAATAGGTTCAGAAATACAATATCTGGAAGCTAAAACTAATTATGAAGCTTCAAAAGCAGCTAATGACCAGTTGAGTTCACAAGTAAGTAAAGCAAATATAACTGCTCCTTTTAGTGGTGTGGTAGATGATATTATTGCAGATCAGGGACAGGTTGTAACTCAGGGTCAATCTCAGGTTATACGTCTGGTAAATCTTGATGATATGTATGTAGACGCTTCTATTCCAGAATCGTTTTTAGGAAAAGTAAAACAAGGCGGAGATGTTATAATTGAATTGGCTTCTTTAGGAAAAGAACTTAAAGGAACTATAAGACAAGTGGGGAATTTTGTAAACCCAGATAACCGCACATTCACTATTAAAATCGCTATTCCTAATGCAGACAGTGCTATAAAACCTAATCTCATCGCGACGGTTAAAATAAATGACTATACAGTTGATGATGCAATTACAATTCCTGCAAATGCAATACAGGAAAACGCTGCAGGAGAAAGCATAGCCTATATCTATGAACCTAAAACAGATTCTACCGGAGTTGCAAAACAGGTGAAATTAGAAAAAGGATATACCTACGATCAAAATGTTGAGATAACATCAGGTTTACAAACCGGTCAGACTCTTATTCTTGAGGGGTCACGTTCTTTACGGGACGGTCAGGAAGTCAAGACACAAAATCAGGCAATAGATATTAAATAATCATGGCAAAAAATACGTATAAGGAATTTAAGCTCTCTTCCTGGGCCATAGATAATAAAATGACTGTATATGTAATTACAGCCATTATCTTTCTCGCAGGTCTTGCAGCATATTACAGAATGCCAAGAGAAGCATTTCCCGAAGTTGTAGAGACTAAAATCTATGTGAGCTCTGTAAACCCTGGAAATGCTGCAGAAGATGTTGAAAAATTTATAACCGAACCTTTAGAGGAAGAGTTTAACAATATCGCCGGGGTAAAAGAAATTACCTCAACAACGCTTCAGGATTATTCAATAGTTATTGTTGAATTTGAAGAAGATGTGAATGTTGATGTGGCCAAAACCAAGGTAAAAGACAAAGTAGATCTCGTTAAAGCCGAAACTACATGGCCCACATTAGACAATGGAGCTAAGGTTGAACCTAATGTCTTTGATCTTAATATTTCTGAAGAAATGCCCATCCTGAATATCAACCTTACCGGTGACTTTCAGGTGCAGCAGCTCAAAGATTATGCAGAACATCTTCAGGAAAAAATAGAATTACTTCCGCAGATTAAAAAAGCCACCATACGCGGCGCAGAAGATCAGGAAATTGAGATTGCTGTAGATGTTTATAAAATGGCCGCCTCTAAGGTAAGTTTTGATAACATTATAAATGCGGTACGTTCAGAAAACAATACTATCTCTGGTGGTAATGTTGTTTCAAATGGTTTACGTAAAAACATACGGGTTCTGGGTGAAATTGAAAAGCCTAATGAGCTCGAGAACATTGTTGTTAAGCGTGAAGGCGGTAATATTTATTTAAAAGATATAGCCGAAATTCATCTTAAAGAAAAAGACAATACAACATACGCCAGAGAATATGGAAAACCGGTGGTAATGCTTGATGTAAAAAAGCGTGCCGGTAAAAATATGATTGAGGCAGTAGAACAGATTAAAGAGATTGTAGCTGCAGAACAGGAGAATTATTATCCTAAGTCTTTAAATATTTCACTTACAAATGACCAGTCTATAAAGACCGAAAATCAAGTAAATGACCTCGTAAACAACATTGTTTTTGGAGTTATTCTCGTTGTTCTGGTGCTAATGTTCTTCTTAGGTTTTAGAAATGCGCTTTTCGTAGGATTTGCGATTCCGCTATCTATGTTTATGTCATTAATGATTTTATCAGGCATGGGTCTTACCTTAAATACTATGGTTCTTTTTGGCCTTGTAATGGGTCTCGGGATGCTGGTAGATAATGGTATTGTGGTTGTAGAAAATATTTATTCCCTCATGGATCAGGGAATGCCGCGAATGAAGGCCGCTAAACAAGGTATGGGAGAGATTGCCTGGCCTATTATAGCTTCAACGGCGACAACGCTTGCAGCATTTTTCCCTTTAGGATTATGGCCGGGTACGATAGGTAAATTTATGGTGTATTTTCCTATAACACTCTCCGTAGTGCTTAGTTCGTCACTTTTTGTAGCATTGATAATAAACTCTATGCTTACTTCTAAGTTTATGAAAGTAGAAGAAGAAGAGATGTCTAAAAAACAGCTTATACGTACAAGTGCGATTTTAGCCGGTGTTGGGGCGATTTTATTGATTGCGGGGTATATTTTAGACTTCGCATCCTTTAGAGGATTAGGAAATTTATTGCTTCTTTTTGCAATATTGCTTTGGGCATACAAATACTTTTTAGCAAAAGCTGTTTATTATTTTCAGTATAAAGCCCTTAAAAACCTTGAGGATTTTTATGCACGCTTTTTAAAATATGCTTTGCGCGGAAGAAAAGCGTATGTGTTTCTTATAGCCACTTTTGCTTTACTAATCTTATCATTTATTCTCGTAGGCATTGCGCAACCAAAGGTTTTATTCTTTCCGGAAAATCAACCTAATCAGATTATTACGTATATAGAATATCCTGAAGGTACTGATATTGCTAAAACAAACGATCTTACTAAAAAAGTTGAAGAACGCATTTTTGAAGCCATAAAAAAATATGAAGATCCTGACGGGTACAACTATATGGTAGAAAGTGCTATTTCGCAGGTTGGTCAGGGTGCCGGAAACCCACAGACAGACGGCGGACAAAGTAATGACATGCCTCATAAAGGGAAGGTTACTTTATCTATGCGTGATTTTAAACTGCGCAGAGGTGTAAAAAGTAGTCAGGTTTTAACCGAAGTAAGACAGGCTGTTAAAGGCTTTCCCGGTGCTTCAATAATTGTTGAAAAAGATGCCGCCGGCCCACCAACAGGTTATCCTGTAAATATTGAATTGCGCGGTGATGATTATGGGCAGATGCTTGTTGAAGCAGATAAGATGCGTTCTTACATTTCAGAATTAGGAATAAGTGGTATAGAAGAGCTAAAAATCGACGTAAACAGGTCAAAAACTGAACTGGGTGTAACGGTAAACAGACAAAAAGCCGGGCAGCTGGGTGTTTCTACCGCTGCTGTGGGCCAGACCTTACGCCGTTCAGTCTATGGTGAAGAAGTCTCAACGTTTAAAGATGGTGATGATGATATTGAGATTAATGTGCGGTTTAATGACAAATATCGATATGATGAAAACGCATTATTCAATCAGCCGGTAACCTTTAGAAATAATCAGGGAAATGTCATTCAGGTTCCTATATCTGCTTTGGTTGATAAAAACACAACCTCAGCATTTAGTGCAATAAAACGCAGGGATTTAAAGCGAGTAATTACGGTTTATTCAAATGTTTTAGAAGGATATAATCCTACCGAAATTGTAACACAACTTAAACAGGAATTACAGGGTTATGACCTTCCGGAAGGGATTAGTTATTCCTTCACTGGTCAACAGGAAAAACAGGCAGAAAACATGGATTTCTTACTTATGGCGCTGTTTATCGCTATGGGTGCAATCTTGTTAATACTTGTGGCGCAGTTTAATTCAATATCAAAACCTATTATCATTCTTATTTCGATTGTACTTAGCCTTGCGGGAGTATTTCTGGGACTAGTCATTTTTAGTATGGATTTTGTCGTTATTATGACCATGATGGGGATTATTTCACTTGCGGGAATTGTGGTAAATAATGCGATTGTATTGATTGATTATACCCAGATTCTTATAGACAGAAAGCTGGAAGAATTAAATATGGAAGAAGATGAGCTTCTTACAAAACAGCAATATTTTGAACTTATCGTTGCCGGTGGTAAATCTCGCCTTAGACCTGTTTTACTTACCGCGATTACTACAGTTTTAGGTCTTATTCCTCTTGCGGTAGGACTCAACATTGATTTCTTCGGCTTATTTACAGATTATGATCCTGGTATTTACATAGGCGGTGATAACGTAATTTTCTGGGGACCTCTTGCATGGACCGTTATTTTTGGACTCGTATTCGCTACTTTTCTTACGCTGGTAATTGTTCCGGTTATGTTTTATCTGGTAAACAGAGCTAAAGTGAGATTTGCAAATAAAAGAAAACGCAAACAAGAGCAAAAAAAGCTTATGACTGCAGAGCAAAATAGTTAAGCTGAAATAAAATATTGAATATAATAATGCAGGATTTGACGATCCTGCTTTTTATTTTCGCCCAAAACATAGTGCAATCGCTTTTACTTCTTAAATTTGCACCTCACAAAATAAAACCATGTACAGAACGCACGATAATGGGGCTTTAAGAGCCGATAATATAGGTGAAACGGTAACTCTTTCAGGATGGGTACAAAAGTCCCGCGATAAAGGCTTTATGATTTGGGTAGATTTGCGCGACAGATATGGACTTACGCAACTTATTTTTGATGAAGAGCGCACCCCAAAAGAAATGATGGACCTCGCTAAAACCTTAGGTCGTGAGTTTGTGATACAGGTTACTGGTTCTGTGATTGAGCGGGAATCTAAAAATTCTAATATGCCTACCGGTGATATTGAAATTTTAGTAGAAAAACTAACGATTCTTAACGAATCAAAAGTGCCACCGTTTACCATTGAAGACAAAACAGATGGTGGTGAAGATATACGCATGAAATACAG
>JBALXG010000125.1:0-7327 GCA_036961055.1 Leeuwenhoekiella sp.
CTCCTAGCTTACTTTCAATATTTATTTTTGCATGGTGTCTTTTAGCAATTTCCTTTACATAGCTTAACCCAAGACCATGCCCGTGAACTTTGTGTAAATTTCCGTTTGAAACCCGATAATACTTTTTAAAAATACGCCGTTTTTCGATTTTAGAAAGGCCTATTCCGTTATCTTTAATTGTGATTATTAAATGCTTTTTAGTGCTAAATGCGTCTAATGTAATTTTAGGTTTTTCAGCGTATTTTTTAGAATTATCTAGCAGATTATTTATGGCATTAGAAAGGTGTGAAACTTCGGCACAAATAATATATTTACCATCTTCCAGATTATAAGAAAAGTCTATTCCTTCAATTTGAGACAGCGCCCTAAATTCATCACAAAGGTCTTTTAAAGGCTTGTAAAAATCTACCCTAAATAGCTCAAAAACCCTCTTTTTTGATTCAAAACTAGCCAATTCAAGCACGCTATCTATATGTGTTTTGAGACGATCAACTTGTATACGTATCAGGCTTATTACAGGTTTTTTTTGCTCATCACAATCTTCTTCCAGAATTTTAGTCGCCAGACCTATAGCAAAAACCGGTGTTTTAAGTTCGTGTGTAAGGTTATTGATAAAATCGTTTGTTGTCATGATGATAGAACGTTGCCAGTAAAAGGTTTTTAAAACCCAGATAACTATAAGTATAATAGTGATCATAAAAAGCAAAGTAGGAATTGTAAGCCCGTTAAGCTGACCTAAAAAATAGGAGTTAAGATCTTTAAACTGTAATTCAAGAATTAGATTTTTGTCTAAAATTTCACTCAAAAATCCTCTTAATTCTATAGGATAACTTATTACTGAGTCTTCATTTTTAAATGGATTGGGAGATTTTAGATAATCTGTTGTATCCCTTGCAAACAGACGGTATGAAAAATCTGTCTCGATACCATTAGCTGCAAGACGCTCTTTGAGAAAGTCATCTAAATAATAGCTTGAAGCATCTTTTACACTATCAACACTAAGTTTAAAATAATCATCTCTTGTTATCGCTTTTTCAATCAAAAAAGTAAGCTGATTTTTTGTACTTAAATCTCTTTTAATATCATCACTAGTGAGTGCAATTTTAGTATTAAACTGAACTTTAGCCAGGTTCAAACCTATTTTGAGATATTGATATTGCACAATGAGCAATCCTAAAACGGCTACACAAAAAATAACTATATATAATTTTCGCTTTTTCAAACTGGCATCTATATTACTTAAAAATAAGCGATCTGCTTACCTGTTAAGCAATTATTAAATGAATTAATCTTTTATTAATCATTCAACATAGAAGCGGCAATTTTAAGGAAGCTCGCACAGAAATTTTTACTATTTATAAATAACGGTTTCTTCTATAGGTCTTCTCACTTTTTCAAAATTTGCAAACATATCATCTTTTGCCCTATACCCTACCGGAAGCGCAAGTACAGATTTTAAATCAAGAGATTTTAGACCTAAAATCGCATCATATTCCTCTGGCACAAAACCTTCCATAGGACATGAATCTATTTTTTCAATAGCGCAAATAGTAAGCAAATTTCCTAACGCGAGATACGCCTGCCTAGTTGCCCACTCATAATTTTCTTCCTTAATTTGATTATCAAATTTTTGAGCTAATGTTTCTCTAAAAGGTGCTAAAATTTTTTCTGGCGTATTGCGTGTAGACTTCACATTGTCAAAATAATCATGTACAAAAGGTGCGTTTACGGTACGCTCAATACAAATAACTAAAAGATGAGATGCATCTACTACCTGTTGCTGATGCATAGATGCCGCCAGAAGTTTTTTCTTTAAGTTAGTATCTTGTATGACTAATAGCTTAATAGGCTGCAAACCATACGATGTCGCTGTAAGATTAAAAGATTGAGTAAGAACATTAATTTGTTCTGCCGTAAGACTTCTGGCAGTATCAAATTTTTTTGTGGCATATCGCCATTGTAAGCTCTCAATTATGTCCATGCGTATGCTATCTTTACTGCAAAGGTAAGCAGAAGTTGTTATTTTACCCTTCAACTTATATTTAATAACTCCCTAGAATTATGATGGATGTAAATGATTTAATTGAAAAATCTGAAACTCGCATTTTCAGAGCCGTTTTCCCAAATACTACAAATCATTATGACACTCTGTTTGGAGGAACTGCTTTAAAAATGATGGATGAAGCTGCTTTTATATGTGCTACACGCTTTAGCCGAAAAAAAGTAGTTACCGTATCTACAGATAAAATAGACTTTACAAAACCCATCCCACAAGGTACTATTGTAGAACTGGTCGCCCGTATAGATAGTATAGGTAGATCTAGCTGTGTTGTACGGGTAGACATATTTGTAGAAGAAATGTATAGTTATAATCGGGAAAAAGCAGTAACAGGAATTTTCACATTTGTAGCAGTTAATGATGAGAAAAAACCTATCCCTATATTAGATTTGCAGTAATATGCGCATATCTCTTCAAAAAATAAAAATTTTTACTTTAATAGTTTTAGGAACGCTATTGCTGTTTATTCTGTTGACAGCCGCTCTTTCTTACCACATTAAAAAAAGTACAGAATCATATGTGTATGATGACGCCTCCCGGTTGCCTGGTGCATATACTGTTTTAGTATTGGGCGCAAGCGTTAAAAGTGATGGCGAACTATCTACAATGCTGCGCGATCGTGTAGAATCTGCCTTAACTCTATATAAATTAGGTAAAGTAAGTCGGTTTTTATTAAGTGGAGATAATGCCACGGCGGCTTACAACGAACCAATGGCAATGAAAAAATACCTTGTAGAACGCGGTGTTCCTGAAAAAGATATTTTTCTGGACTTCGCCGGTTTTGATACTTATAATTCTATCTATAGGGCATCTTATATTTTTAACGTCGATAAAGCTATAGTTGTATCTCAGCGCTTTCATTTACCCAGAGCGATATATATTGCCCGTTCAATGCATCTCGATTTTTATGGCTACAACGGTGATCTTCGTAATTACAAATCAGAATCTGTAAATCGCTTTCGCGAAAAATTAGCAAATTTAAAGGCATGGGGTGAATTATTAATACATCGAGATCCGCACTTTAAAGGAGAAAAAATACCGATTACAGGAAATCACAATTAGGTCAAAAAAAAACTTAAAAAAAGACTTCTTCAAACCAAAAAAGGTTTCTATATTTGCATCCGCTTTCAGGAAATCTTTTTTGAAAGAAAGCAAATCGACTTTCAGTTTATAAGGTGATTACTTTATAAATTGATTTTCTTAGGAGAAATGGCAGAGTGGTCGAATGCGGCAGTCTTGAAAACTGTTGAGGGTCACACCTCCGGGGGTTCGAATCCCTCTTTCTCCGCCAAGGATTGCACAAAATCCCCCAAAAGCCCACAAACACTACGTTTGTGGGCTTTTTTATTTTTCCTTGATATCATTTGATATCAAATAATATCACAGAAATGGTGCGGTATTCGGTGCGTATTTTTTCCTTTCAAATTACGCACCGAAGTGGTAATATTTATGTACATGTATCCCGATATTACCCTATAAACAGTCGCAGTTCATCCAGAGGAAAATCTGTAGCATAATAGGCTTGTTTAAAAAGTATAGTATCGTTTCCGTCGCTATAGGTGATTTCAGCTTCTTTAAAATTCGTTGCTGCTCTTCTTTTGAAAAGCGTTTAAAATCTATAGTTATAAAATAGCTTTTTTGCTTTAAGCTTTTAGCTATAACGGAGGCGTCGGTAACCAGCCAAAAACAATTGGCGGTTTCTGCTAAGAATTTGATTCCATCCGTGTACCTTGTTTTAAGCATGACGATGTTATAAAAATGTTCTGTGCCACAAAAGCCTTGCAGTTGCTGTCTGATTTGATTACTTTGTGTACTCATTTTGAATAAGATTTAAAATGTTTTAATAGAGGGCGCTACTTTGAACGGGAACGCCCTCTTTTTAATTAAAGATTAGGCTGTTTTAGAACCTAGCAAAAGGATTTCACTGGCTTCTACTTCAGTTACATAGCGTTTGATGCCATCGTTATCTTCATAGCTTCGGGATTTAAGTTTTCCCACAAGCGCAATTTCCTTGCCTTTACCGGCATAGTTCTCGATGATTTCTGCGGTTTTACCCAGGCTACTATGGTATGCCACTGGGTAGTTTGCGCCTTTTCACATTCTCCTTTTTGTAATATTCATTGGTGGCGAGTGAAAAACGGGCTACTTTCTTTCCGCTTTCCAAAGTGGTAACTGTTGGATCCTGTCCAACATTGCCAACTAACTGTACTTGATTTCTGATGGTACTCATAATAAAAAGATTTAAAGATTACGTATTTGGCTACCTGAACCCTTCAGGCAGTTTGCTGTTTATTTTTTTTGAAGTGATTTACTTAGTATATCCTGAGCGTTTTCCCTTTTTTGTTCTTTTGATCCCGCTTCCTTTTTGGTGTTATTGTAAGATTTCATTTAGATTTACTTCCCATAGTGCCTATCGCTGTTACCCTTTTTTATTGCTTATACAGTTGCAAGATTTTGGATTAGGTAAGACATATAAAAGGGAGTACGCGACCGGTTATGCTGTCCGTCTAACTCCAAAATATTGGTATTTTTCATTTAAAAAAAGGGAAGTACAGCGATGGCCTTAAGAAGGATTTCTAAAGGTTTTGCAGAAGTATAAAAACACAGGAAGCGGGCTCAAATAATATAGTGGAATTTCTATCAGTCGATGGTACTCAACAATTTGTAAATTAAGATACAGCCCCTCAGATATTTTAAAAAGATTATTTGATGAACCTGATTATCAGCATGGAAAGTAAAATAATGAGGATAATATTGAAAGCTGTGCGAGAATATAATTTTTGAGGAAAATTTTGGCTCCTTTTCTATTAAAATAAGAGCTTACTGAAAAAGGATAACTTATTTGCGCATATACTCTTGCCATTGCACGATAAGATATTTTTCCTTTCCTGATTTTTTAAGATCCAAAAAGCCATAATCATAGACAAACAGATATATGTCTCCTTTGCTGTTTTTCCAATAATGAGTAAAGTAATTCGGATTAAAACCCTCAGCGATTAATTCTGATTTTCTTACTGTAGATAATCCTTTATAATTGTAACGTTTTAAAAGCTTTCGGTTTGTTTTGAGATGCCTGTCTACCTCCAAATAAAATTTCTCCTTTTTCTGGCGGTTTTCATATTGTTATATCGATTTGCATTTAAGGGAACAAAATTTCTTATCGGCTCTACCCCTGATCACAGCATCACATACTATACAGGTTTTTAAATCATTCATGTGTAAAAGTATATTATGCGCTTAATATATTAAATATTTCTCAAAATCTTGTTAGTATTACAACATGAATACGCTAAAATCCATAACCTTATACCATTTAATGATCAATGATCAAAAAATGATCGGGATTAAATTTCAGCCTGATAAGGTGATACATGCGTTGATAAAAAGTTTGCCCAATCCTAAATGGAGCGAGCAATATAATATGGTCTATCTCTCCAATACCAAACAAAATCTTGGACAAGTTTTCAATACCTTTAAAGGAGTAGCCTGGATTAATTACAACAAATTTTTAACTAACAGAGCAATCAGTACAACCAATGACAGGATGGATGTGGAGTGGTTTAGGCACAGAAAAACAGCTGCAAATTATAGGGTGTGCCCAGAGGAATATCTATTAAAATTAGAACTTAAAAGATACGCTAATAGCACGGTACGCACCTATGTAACCTTTTTCGAAATGTTCATTAACCACTATATAGACAGGGATTTACACGCCTTAAATGAAACCCATATTCGATCCTATCTGCAAAAACTCATACAGCAGCGAAAGTCTAACTCTTACATTAATCAAGTAATAAATGCTATAAAGTTTTACTACGAAGTTGTACTTGGGATGCCAAACAGGTTTTATGAACTGGAACGTCCCAGAAAAGAATTTAAGCTGCCTACCGTTATTGCTAAGGAACAAATCCTTAGCATTATTGATCATACCAATAATCTTAAACACAAATGCATCGTTCAACTCTTATACAGTGCAGGATTACGAAGAAGCGAACTCATAAATTTGAAAATTGAAGATATAGACAGCCAGCGAATGCTTATTCGCATAAACGCAGGAAAGGGAAACAAAGACAGGTTTTCCCTACTCTCTCAAAACGCATTGAATGACTTAAGGCTTTACTATAAGGAATGGAAACCGCAAGTATATCTCTTTGAAGGTCAAAAGCAAACAAAATATACAGGGCAAAGTGTACTTAAACTGGTGAAAACTGCAGCATTGAATGCCGGAATAGCTGTTGTTGTAACTCCCCATGTACTTCGGCACAGCTTCGCCACGCATCTACTGGAATCTGGAGTTGACTTGCGGCAAATACAAGTACTGCTGGGGCATGGATCGACTAAAACAACCGAAATATATACCCATGTGGCCACAAATACTTTCAAAACAATTAAAAATCCCCTAGATTAGTGGTTTACTAAAATGGAAATAAGAGTAATTGTACTCTTATCCAATTGGTTGTAACACATTTACCTAAACCTCGAATTTGAAATTTATATTAAAAATTTTTTTAGTTGCGATAGTGCTTTTCATAGTTGCAATTGTTGCATTTGTCGTTGCTTTTGGAGACCATACTAATCGAACAAATTTTCGAATTTATTCAGCGGACAAAAAACAATGCGTGACAATAATTACTCACAGAGAGACGAGATACATAATAAACGGTGAACATAACTCAATTCCCAAGTCGAATTATATAAAAATCGACAAAAGCGGAATTGACCCAATTGGAGATGAAATTGGTGTTTGTTGGAAAAATGAAAATTATGACTGGGAAATTGTCAATCACCAATCAAAAGTTCTTGAAAATAAATTAGACACTCTGAAATATAAATTCAATACAAGTTGGGAAATAGACAAATTTGGGATTCCGAGAACAACTAAATACATTCAACCAAATTGCGGAACAGTTGGACTTCTGAATATGAAAACCTATAGTGAAAATATAATTTTGGAAAACTAAACTGAATAAAAAAACGTGTTACAACACCGTGTAAAAATAATTGCTTGGTTCTCGTCTACTTGGAAAATCCTACGGATTTTCCTCTGGTTCGTTACATTTTTGCTAAATTAGTGGCTTAATCACGCAACTATTCTTACACATAAACGTTGTAAACAATTATGAACGAGAACGAAGACTATTTCAGAATTTCTAAAAGTGGAACTATTCACACGCTGAGTGACCGAATTCCATTTAACTGGAAAGAACTGATGATTTGGACTTCTGCTTCATTCATTTGCCTAATTTGGTTTCTCGGAATTGGGGTCGG
>JBALXG010000126.1:0-7321 GCA_036961055.1 Leeuwenhoekiella sp.
GCCCAATAGACAATATTTAGATGACCACGAATAATCCGTGCATTGTCATCGGCATTGATTTGGTCAAGGATATGCTGGATTTTTCCAAGAACCACTTTGTTCTGTGAACCAAAATTGGAACTCTTGTTCAGTTCCTCGATTTTCTTGTCGAGCAGCTTGCGCCACTTTTGTTTGTCATCCAAATAAAGGATTTGATTGACAATGTGGTTCTCGTTAAGCGTAAGCCCTAAACCATCAATAAACCCTTGATGAAATACAAAATCGTCAGATGTGAATTTCTCATTGGTCTTGCTACTCTGTACACTTTCGCCAAAGCACAGTTCGCTGTTGATGGCCAGGGCATCAAAATGATTTTCGCCAATAGGCACGTTTTTCTTTTCAAGAAGTATATCTGTATCAAAACCTTCGTTGAAGCCATTGAAATAAGCATCACTGATGCTCTTTATTGTTTCTGGGTTCAGTGGTGTCAGTTTAACTTTACGACTATTATTGATAAAGGAAACCGAATCGCTTACCGAACCAATAAAACTTTTAATATTGTCATCCATTTCCTGAACGATTCCCTTGGAGACCTTTCTAAATGGGTTGACATATTTTGGATTGTTGAATGCTTTGTTTTTGGTCAATATGAAGAACAGATAACAGGTATGTTCCATATGTTCACGTCCTTTAAAATACCTGTGGGTTGCTTTCTCTAAAAAGGTTGTATTCGGAAGTTGTTCGGCCGAATAGGATTTCTTAAGATAAATGTCCTGCTTATGGACAACAGTGCCGACGGGTAAGGATTTCAATGCCTGAAACCAAGCTCCGTGCATATCTTCAAAGTCTTTTTCGGAAAGCGAGTAGATTTCCGGTAGATTGCCTTCAAAGCACAAGACCACATTGCCATTGTTGGCAAAAATGATATTGTCCTGAATATCCGTGATAGGTTGATATGCCGAAAGGTTAATCTTGTTCATACTCGAAGCCAGAATTTCTTTTGTTACTGATAATTTTCGGGAACGCCTTTGTCATCTGAAAGATGTGCGGGTTGTTTGTTATTCGTGTCAAGGCGATATATAGGGTACTGTTGAATACCAGTATGCCTATAATCATTGTAAAGCTGAAGGAAAAGATAATGACCAACAGCGAAGCCACTATGCAAATCATCATCACGGCAAAGAGGGATATGGGCAGCCCAAAAATGACCGCCTGTTTCCTGATATTTTTATAGACTTCAAATCGTTTCATAAGTACTATTGCCAGTTTTAAAGTGCCTTTTAAAGGCTTAGACTACGATAGAGATTAGGTAGGTGAAAATTCCAACCACAGCTCCAGCAATAAGTACAAAGACCAAGACACGGGTAATCCCTTTTTTTAGGTCAGCATTCTCACCAAAGAAATGTCCTGCATTAAAGAGGAACCCGATAAGGAAGATTACGCCCAAAATAATGGGGAAGATGGTTCTTATGGTATCCGAAACATCGTTAACGGAATCTTCGATTCCTCCGATTTGTGCAAATAGCGAAGTGGAAACCAGTAAAAGGAAAGTTGCCAAATAGATTGATTTTTTCATAACAGAAAAGTTTAAAATTTTGATTCGTTTTCGTTATTTGAAATTTACATATATTTGTTTATAAATAATTGATAATCAAATAATTGTGAATAAAATATTATTTAATTCTGTTTGGATTCCTTTGCTATTATTTGGCATCAAATACTATGAAATTCTTGTGTGAAGGTGTTAATAACTCAAAAAATAAAAATGAAAAATCTGCTCAAAAACGTCAGTTTTGTGATTTTGCTCCTTCAACTATGCATCATTTTCGGGCAGGAAACAGTAGATCAAAAAAGAATCGTGATCGATGTGGGACACGGTAGAAAAGATTCCGGTGCTGTCGGAATAAATGGGATTCAGGAAAAAGATGTGGTATTGGATATTGCCTTGGAAATTTTAAGGCTTAATGATAAATCGGAAGCACCATTGGATATTTACTTGACCCGTTATAGCGATACGCTTATTTCATTATCGGATAGGACTAAACTGTCCAAGGCACTAAATGCTGATTTGTTTATCTCATTACATTGTAACCATTCGGATAACCCAAAGGCTAGAGGGATAGAAATATATGTTGGCAAAAACGAATCTCCTATCGTCGGCTTTGAGTAGGGAGGCGTTTACACTGAAATCTAGAAAACCTTGCTTGCATCTGTAAAAATTTTTATAGTTTCTAAATAATACAATTAAAAATCTATAATATATATTTATATGTTCCATAAAGTGAACCACGTTATTGTCCCAAAGCCTAACCATTGTATGCAAACGCTCCCGAATTTTATCGTAAACATTATTAATCAATTGGGGGGAATGTATATTTTAAGTGGGCATTATGAAAAGAGATACTAAAGGTGGTGCCTACATTGGGTTCGCTGCTAACATTTACCCGTGCATCATGCTCTTCAAGAATAGTTTTGACCGAACTTAATCCTATCCCCACACCCTCTGCTTTACTCGTGTAAAAGGCTTCAAAAAGACGGTCTATCTGTTCAGGTGTCATGCCATATCCATTATCACTTATATTAAGAATAAACTCATCTTCTTTCTCTATCACACTAACTTTAATGGTACCTTCATCAGGTACTGTAGCTTCACTTGCGTTTACGATGATATTAAGCAGGGCGATATGTAACTTTTTCTTATCGGCCAAAATAGGATAAGGCCCAGTGTAGTTTTTGATCACCTTGATACCTGAAAGATAGATACGGTCTTTAGCTTTTTCCAATGTTTGGTCAATAATCATAGCCAGATTAGTTTCCTCTAAAACAGCGGGTGTGTAATTAGAAGAATGAAGAAGATTATTTACCAAGTTATTTAGCGTTTTGGTGCTACGGGCTAGAATCTCAAAGTATTTTTCAACGTTTTCTACGTCATTATTTTCCAGCTTCTTTTCTAAGACCTCTGTAGCCATACCAATGCTCGCCAGAGGATTACGAAGTTCATGAGCAAGAGTAAGCGCCACATCACCCTGAATTGATAGTTTTTCTGCCTTGAGCAGTGCTTTTTGAGTTTCTTTCTGCTTGTTTATATTGCGTACAAGCAGTACGTATTCATCAACCCAGTGCTCATCCCTGCGATCAAAGATCTTTCCTCGAACGCTATGCCACTCCCATGTGTTTTCTTTTAATTTTAAACGCAGATCTATATCAAAAATATCGTCTTCTGAAGCTTTAATTAGTTTTTTATGCAGATCAAGTATCTTTTCCCGATCTCTGGGATGTATATAAGGAATGATCTCCAGCACCGGCATACCCACCACTCTCTCGCGGGTTATTCCTGCTTCTGGTATAATATCTTTATTGATATATTTTACCGTATTGGTATTTAGGTTTATGATTACAATAGTTTCCGGTGAGGTGCGTACCAGTTGTTGTTTGAAGCGTATGGTATCTTCCAGCTCTCGTGCTTTCTGTTTACGTTCTGTAATATCTTCTATTGCAGCTATAAGAAGTCCATTCTGCGGCTTTATAGTAAGCCTGAACCAAATGGTATTTTTATTTTGAGTAAAACAGATCTCTTTGTCTATAGAATTTCCTGTCTTAGCAACAGTACGCAACGCTTCAAAAATGGAATTTTTCTCGCTATTTTCAGAGATTTCCCAGTAATTTTTCCCCAGTGGATCCTTATTCGTATAATACTCCTGGAGAACTTTATTAATACGGATGAATTTAAAATCTACAACCTCTCCCTTACCATCATATATCGCTTTTAGTATAGCAACAGCCAGATTTGTGGTATCAAAAACGGTTTGCAGCAAGTATGAGTTTTCCTGTATTTCTTTCTGATCTTCTTTTGCCTTTTGCTCCAGTTTCCTTTTTGCCTTCAGCAGTCTTTCTTCGGCTGTTTTGCGTTCTGTAATGTTATGAAAAAGTACGGCGACACGGCCGCTATAGGAAGTTTCAACCTTAAAAGCATAGAGATCAAGCCAGCTGCTTTCTATATTTTCAGCCATGTGCTGAAAACGTATGGACTTGCCCGTTTTTGCAACTCTGCCATAAGTGGTAAACCAATGTTCCTCATGATCCGGAATTATTTCACGCATGGTACGGCCGGTGACTTTCTTCAGATTTATCTGTTTTTCAAAAGCAGGATTTGTTTTCAGAAATAGATAATCGATAGGTTTGCCTTGTGAATTAAAGATCATTTCGATTATACAAAAGGCCTCATCCATAGCATGTAACAACTCGTGATAAGCATTTTGCTGCAAATTCAGCTCTTCTCCATCTTCATTCCACTTATTAATCGCGTCATCTTTTGCGGGTAAAATCAGGGCTGTCGTGAGAATAAGCTGCCCACCTGCATCTTCAGGCTCCCACTGGTATAAGCGATTTGTAAAAAGAAATTTGCGCCAGCCTTCTTTCTTAGTTTTTAGCCGCAGTATGATCGATTTTTCCTCATAGGGATCGAGTAAACCGCATGTATCAAGATGATCCTGATATTTTGGATAATCCTGAGGATGCAAGCATTCCTTAAGTAAATTAAATTCATGTGTACGAAAAGAACCAGGTTCAACACCACATAAATAATTAATGATATTATTTATAAAATAAACTTCCCGAGTATAAAGATGCGTCAAAATTAATAGTAGCGAAGCGCTATCAAATTCACTTTCAGAAACTAAAAGCTGTTCTGAAACATCAAATGTATCTGTTAATTTTAGTTTTTTTTTCATGAGACTAGCATATGATGCTTTCTAAAACGCTGTAAGAATAATCTAAAATAGTGATAAAAACATAAAAGAATTACAGGGGAAGATGATAATGCTAGTAGATCACATTAATGTTTACTATTGATACTCTAATAAATAATTGGAAAAAGGATTAAATAATTACGTAACTCCTATAATCTTATACATAATAGTTGAATGTTAAATCAGGATTACATATCCCACCTTAATAGTAAATTCACTTTTTCTTGCCTCCGAAAATTAAATTAAATAATTTTTACAGATTATATTATGTTTGTGGAGTATTTCCAAAATAACGGATTTATTCCAAACATGAAAATTTACTCTTTTAAGTCTTCATCACTGAGTATTCCCCTGATTTCTCCAGGACTATCATGTGGATTTCCATCTCCCGCAGACGATCACTTAGATGAGGGTATTGATCTAAACCGGGAATATATACGCAATAAAGATGCTACTTTTTTTGGTCGTGTAAGAGGTGATTCCATGATTGGGGCCGGACTAGAAGAGGGAGATCTTTTAATCATCGATAAAAGCTTGGAACCCAGAAATGGAAAAATCGCAGTCTGCTTTATAGATGGAGAATTCACAGTTAAGCGCATAAAAATCTCAGAGAAGACTATCTGGCTGACTGCCGAAAATGAAAGATACAAACCTATTCAAGTAACCCAGGATAATGATTTTCTTATCTGGGGGATTGTAACAACTGTTATAAAAGACCTATAGCATGTTCGCCCTAATAGACTGTAATAATTTTTACGCTACCTGCGAAAGGGTTTTCAATCCAGATCTAATAGGTAAACCTGTTGTGGTGCTATCTAATAATGATGGGTGTGTTATAGCCAGAAGCAATGAGGCTAAAGCGTTGGGCATTCCCATGGGTGCTCCGGCTTTTCAGTTAAAAGCGGAATTTAAAAAAGGCAACATACATATATTTTCCAGTAATTATGCTTTGTATGGGGATATGAGCAACCGGGTAATGAATATTTTATCTGATTTTTCTCCTGAAGCGGAAATCTATTCCATCGATGAGATCTTTCTAAAATTGAACGGGTTTGAATTCTATAACCTGGATGCTTATGGCTTGCAGATGATAAAGAAGATTAAAAGAAGTACCGGTATCCCTATTAGCGTTGGTATTGCCCCCACTAAATCACTGGCTAAAGTAGCTAATAAAATTGCGAAGAAATATACAGCTCTCACAAATGGAACCTATGTCCTGGATTCTTCCGACAAAATAGAAAAAGCATTAAAGTGGACAGCTATTGGAGATGTCTGGGGCATCGGGAAAAGTTATCAGAATAAACTACAGCGCATCAAGGTACAGAACGCCTGGGATTTTGTACAACTGCCCAACCAGTACGTCCTCAGGGAAATGACTATTGTAGGTCACAGGCTGCAACGTGATCTTAGCGGAGTGCCTACCCTTGACCTAGAAGAAGTGACCCTTAAAAAAAATATAGCTGTTACCCGCTCTTTTGAACGCATGTATGAACAATATGAGGATATTCATGAGCGTCTCGCCACGTACGCTTCTAAAATTTCCCTGAAGCTGCGTAAACAAAAAAGCTGCGCACAGGTGCTGTATGTTTTTTTACAGACCAATAAGCACAGGAAAGATCTGGTTCAATATAATCCGGGCATTACCCTGCATTTGCCCGTAGCTTCAAATTCTACCATTACCATTACCAAAGTTGCCCTGGAAGGCTTAAACCGAATCTTTAAAAAAGGGTATCACTACAAAAAGGCCGGGCTTATTGCCCTCGATCTCATTCCGGATGATGCCAAACAGTTATCTTTCTTTACCGGGGAAGATCCCAGGCACAAGATATTAATGCAAACGATTGACCGTATAAATAAAAATTATTTTGATCAAGTTAAATTCGGAGGTCAGGATCTTAAAAAAGTTTGGAAAATGCAGCAAGCGCATTTATCTAAACGATATACCACAAGATTAAATGAAATTATTGAAATCAAATGCAGGTGACTTTAAATAAAAGGTATCTATTAGGAGAATTTCACTATAACTTATGATGTAACGGCTATTAAATCTGATCCAAAAACCTTTTTATGTCTAATGAGCAATTCAAACCAGTAGAAAATAATCTCATAAAATTGTCCAATTGTTCTATGTATGCTGAAGACATTTCTTTATTCAAAAATTTTAAGCCGTAATGCTTTGTTTCAGTTTAGAAAAGATTTCTTAGATTTTATATCCGCTTTACAATCTCCAATTCCCAGTTTCTCCTTCAGTACATTTATATCCTCACTCAATTTTCTCTCTACTACCCGTGCATAGATTTGGGTAGTAGAGAGCTTAGAATGACCCAACAACTTTGACACGGTTTCAATAGGTACTCCATTTGATAAAGTTACCGTGGTTGCAAATGTGTGTCGGGCCACATGAAAGGTCAATTTTTTGTTTATTTCCAATAGCCGAGCGATCTCTTTTAAATATGTATTTGTTTTTTGATTGGAGTATACAGGAAGTACTAAATGGGTATGCTGCATTTTTAGTCGGTATCTGTCCAGAAGTTCCTGGGCTTTGGGCAAAATAGGTATCTTAACAGGAGTGTCCGTTTTTTCACGTGCCGTAT
>JBALXG010000127.1:0-7308 GCA_036961055.1 Leeuwenhoekiella sp.
ACTATAGGTAGCTATGCCAAAAGGGATTGCTGCTATAGCCGCTTTTCTGCTTAACGAGCCAAGCGAACTAAACATCTGCCGGCGTGAAGTAGCCGTATTAATAAGATTATCTGTTGTAAAATCTTCTAGGAATTTTATAATACTCATGATCTTTTTCTTTAATGGTTTGTGGTTAATTAAGGTAACTTATTAGCTGTAAAAGGAGTTACGAAAAAGCTTCCTGCAGCTCCAATTATCACAGACGGATTTTCTGCTCCATCGAGACCTGTAGCAGGATCTACAACATCATCACCGGCAAAAAAAGTAAAATCATCCATATCACCGCCTATTATACTTCTTATGGCAGCCGCATGTCTTGCTTCAACAGAAACAATTTTGCCCGCTATAATAAGATAAGCTCCCGTTACAATAAGTTTCCCGGCGCCGTTGTAGGCTTTAACACCTGTATCTTCAAGTAGGGCGGCAGTTGTTAAAACAGAATCTCTATTATTAAAATCTACTGTGCTAAAATCAAATTCTAAATTTTCTGGAAGAACTAATCCTGCATCAAACGTTGTAGTTAAAGCTGCCTTAAAAAATTCCCGATGATTTACTTCATGATTATACAAATCCTGAAGAATTTTCTTTTCTTCCATTCCTGCACCAGACCAGTATGATCCATTTACAACTCGAGTATAAAATTCGGCTTCAAGTTGTTCTAATGCGTACGCGTAATTAAGAACCCCCAAATCACCTTCTCCAAGATCAAAAATTGCATCTTCATCTGGTGCCATGGGATCGTCTGGCATTTCAGCCATAGTATCTTCATTTTCATAGCAGGAAACCAGAAGGCCAGAAGCTGCCAAGGCGAGACCACTTACTTTTAAAAATTTGCGTCGGTCTCTTCCTAACGCAGGATTCACAATAATCTTTTGTTTTTTCATAATAATTAGGTTAAAAGTTTAGTTATGTGTTATATACGTAAGCATGATACTGTAAGATTCATAATATCATTACTTTAACATATATTTAGCATAGCATTAACCTAATTCATACGTAGAACGTTTTTATAAGATAAAATAATTGCGAAATGAATTAATTGATATAGGCATAAGCTTAGAATTATACATCATTAGGTCTTTTTAAAACTTGACATTTGCTCGTTAGCGCTTTTTAATTGGGATGGAGTAGGGGGATCACTTTTTTGTTGAGCTGCCCCTGAAGGTTCAAAGTTTAAATGAACATAAGTAGGAAAATGATCTGAATTAATATCATTGCCCCGTTTAACGTTAATTACTCTAAACTCTTCAGAAATAAAGATATGATCAAGGGGCCATCTGAAGAGAAAGTTGCGAGCATTAAATGTATTAAATAAGCCTCTACCTATGCGTACATCGAGTAACTCACCCACCTCTTTAAAAAGTTTAGTTGTATTAGACCAGGCCACATCATTAAAATCTCCCATAACTACAACAGGAAATTTAGAATTAACTGACATTTTTGCCACCATCATCATTTCTGTATCACGATCTGAAGATGATGGATTATGCTGTGGCATGGGTGGTGTAGGGTGAATAGCATATAATTGAATAGTATCTTTTGATGGAAGAATAAATTGCGTATGTATAGAGGGTATTTCATCATCAACGAGATAATTTACTTTAGGATTTACCAGTTTATACTTAGAATAAAGGAGCATACCATAAGTGTTAGATAATGGTTCTTCTACTCTGTATTTATATTCTTTTGAAATTTTGGGAGCTATAGCATTTCTCCAGATTGTATCTGCCTCACATAATATGATTATGTCAGGATCCTTCTGAAAGATTTCTATTAAAAGTTTTTGATGATCTTTATTTTTCTGAAGCACATTAGAAGTAAATAATCTAAGATCAGTCTTTGTACTATAGGTAGTATAATTAAGAACTTCATAACTGTGAAGTGGTGTATATGGATAAATTTTTAAAAACTGAAAAACAAGACAGGCAATCATAACACCCATAAAAATGTAATCTTTTAACCACTTAATATCAAATCGAAGGCAATAAGCTATTACAGCAATGAGGGTTAAAAATGTAAGTTGGGTATGTGGATAATCAAAAATGCGTATCCACCAGTAGTCTGCAGCTATAAGTGGAACAAGAGTTAGAACAACCGCTACTGCTCCAAATATCTGTAGAAATTTCTTTAAATCCATAAGGGAGGTTTACTCTTAAATAGTAATAAATATAGGGGTTTTTATAAACATTATTTATTTCTGAGTATAACGAGCAATATCATCGCCTGAAGGAGATTCAAAAAGTTGAAGATCAAAATAAGGTAATGCCGCAATTAAATGATCAAAAATATCTGCTTGAATAAATTCATAATTTTCCCAGCGCTTGTCTTTACTAAAACAAAATATTTCTAGAGGAATTCCCTGGGGTGTAGGGGCAAGATGACGCACCATTAAAAAAAGATCTTTATTAATGGCAGGATTCTCATTTAAAAAAGCGTCAGCATATTTTCTAAAAACACCTAAATTAGTTTGATTACGACCGTTTATAAGTAGACTCCTATCAACATTGTTAGTTTTATTATACCTGTAGACGTCTTTTTCACGATATTCTATATATGGAGCAATAAGCTCGATTTTTTTTAATTTTTCCAGATCAGCTTCACTAAGAAACCGTACCGAATTCTGTTTTATATACAGCGATCTTTTAATACGTCTACCAGCACTTTCCTGCATGCCTCTCCAGTTTTGAAAAGAGTCTGCAATAAGACTGTATGTGGGAATAGTAGTAAAAGTATTGTCAAAATTTTGAACTATTACTGTTGCCAGATTTATTTCGGTGACATAACCGTCTGCGCCAAATTTGCTAAATGTAATCCAGTCGCCTATTCTTACAATATCATTAACAGAAACCTGTATAGAGGCTACAAAACCTAGAATTGTGTCTTTAAAAATAAGTAGAAGTACAGCAGAAGTAGCTCCTAGCTGAAGAGCAAACTTTCCAGGATTTTGATCAAAAAGTTCAATTATTACAAAGAATGATCCTATTCCCCACAAGAAAAGCATTACTACTTGAACGTAGCTCTGTAAAGGCTTGTCATGGTATTCTTCTTTAGTGCTTAGATAATGATTTGAGGTGCGTAATAAACTTCGTAAAATCTTTACGATTAGAATTATTATATATAAGTTGATAATTTTATTGCACCAATATAGACTATATGGATAATTAATAAAAAGTTGTGGTAAAGCCCATTTTAAGATGGCTAAAGGAATGATGTGACCTATATAAGTAGGAAAATGAGTAAGAATTAAATAATCATCATATGTACTTTTGGTTTTATTAGAAAATGCTTTAAAAACCTCAATTATAACGCGCCGTAGAAGTTTATCCAGTAGGAGCAATAATAACACCAGTGCAATGGCATTTACAAGTATAGTAATAAAATTAGCGTAATATATATCAATACCATATTTCGATAAATATTCAGTAAACCGCTCTAAATAATTCGACAGATGATTTTGCATACTTTTTGAAAATAGGGCGCAAATATACTATTATCTCAGTCTAAATTGCAGAAAATAATATGAAGATCTAATTGAAATTAAACTGAATTAAGCCCAAAAAAATAGTCGCCCAAACTGGGCGACTAAATATTCCTTTACTTTTAATTAAGAACTAAGATACAATAAATAGGCTGGCTATACTTACCGCAGTATCTCCAGACATAGGCTCATCATACGCCTGAGTAGAAGAAGTTACAGAGAAAGGATTACCACTACCTAAAGTTGTAACGTCAAGACCACCTTGCATAACATTTTCTTCACCGTCATAAACAGCTTGTGTAGCCTCTGGCATACCCATACCTCTTTCATTCGCAGTAATCCATCCGTCAAGATCTCTTAATCGTCTAATCTCTGAAGCATGTCGTGCTTCTACAGAATGTATTTGAAGTGCTGCAGTTAATACTGCAGGGCTACCCATTAGATTACCTGCTTGGCCTTTGTAAGCTCTAACGCCAGTATCTTCAAATGCTTGTGCTAGCGCAAGTAATTGAGCATAAGCTGTAGCTTGATCTGTACCGTTTTCTGCAAAGGGATCAAACATGCCACCAACAGTAAAATCAAATGTAGGAGATTCAATACTGTCACCAGCTAATGCAGTCTTTAAAAATTCAACGTGAGCTGTCTCATGCTTTGAGATTTGCATATAAATCCCTTCTGCTTTAGGGGTTCCGGCTAAAACACCAGAATTTAATGCTTTAAGATAAAATTCTGCTTCTAAATATTCTAAAGTAAGGGCAAGTTGTAGAGCAGGAGTTACAGTATCAGACTGAAATGCCATTGTAGTAGCAGCACGTGATTTTGAACTTGCAGTTGCTAATCCAAATGGTATAGCTGCCAAAGCTGCTTTTTTGCTAAGTGATCCGAAAGTACCAAACATTTCTCGTCTTGAAGAATTCTTTGATGTTAAACTCTCGGTTGTAAATTCGTCTAAAAATTTTATAATATTCATGATATGTCTTTTTATTAATAGTTAATTAGATAGTTATTATGGTAACATGTTTGCAGTGAATGGAGTAACAAAAAATCCTCCAGCGGCTGCTATAACTTTAGAAGGGTCAAGTGCAGCATCTAAACCTGTACTTGCAGTTATAACATCATCTCCGGCAAAATATGCATAGTCATCTGTTTCTGCACCACGTATGCTTCTAATTGCAGCAGCATGTCTAGCTTCAATAGAAACTATTTTACCTGCAATAACTAAGTAATCAACTGTTTCAATAAGTTTACCAGCACCATTATAAGCGCTTACACCAGTATCTTCTAATAACTGTGCTGTTGATAATACTGAATCTCTATCATTAAAATCAATATCTGCAAAATTGAATTCTAGAGTAGATGGCAACACAACATCTGCACTAAAGTTTGCACTTAAAGCTGCTTTAAAAAATTCTCTGTGATTTATTTCATGATTGTATAAATCTTCAAGAATCTTTTTTTCTTTTGCTTCGGCTCCTGCCCAGTAACTACCATCTAATACATTAGTATAAAAAGCAGCCTCAAGTTGTTCTAATGCATACGCATAATTAAGAACACCTAAATCTCCTGCTCCAAGATCAAAAGTTGCAGCTGGAGGCATTACATTACCCGAATCATCATCATCATTACATGCGAGTAATAATCCTGATCCGGCAATGGCCATTCCACTTATTTTAAGAAATTGTCTTCTGTTTTTCCCAGAGGGTGTAGGGGTTAAAACCTTGATTTCATTGTTTTTCATAGCTTGACGTAAATTGGTTATTAATATTACTTACTAAATCTACGAGGAAGTCTAGGGGAAAGTTTTTTTGCAATATGGCTTTAACAAGAGTTTAATAGTTTCAATTGATAATTAACTGATTATCAGTATGTATTTTTGATTTTTAGTTATAAAATATATTAAAATATTAACACAATTATACTTTTTTTAAGCTCTAAAATCTGGTTAAAGGGTCAATTTAATCCTATAAAAAGCGCGCTGAGTAGATAATTCATATAAATTCGCTCAAAAAAATAGAATAATACCACTATAGAAGGTAATTTTTTTAGAATTTATCAATGCAAATTTAAAAACTAATTACAGTCAAAATCATAATCTAAAATTGGGAAGGCATAGTTCTTTTTAAAATTGAAGTGCCACCATTCTGTTCGTATGGTTTCAAAGCCGTATAAGCGCATTCCTTTTTGAAGTAATTCTCTGTTCTCTAAAACATCTTTGGGCAAGTTGAGATAATCTATATGAGCTTCCTGGCCAAAAAAGTCATGATCTGTACCCATATCAACTTTTGTTCCGTTAAGTTTTACCAGCGAAATATCTACCGCTGCACCTCTATTATGAACAGATCCCGTGGTATAAGGATTAGCTACATATTGCGAATTAGGAAAAACTGCCCACATTTTTTTCTGGGCAGATACTGGTCTGTAGCAATCATAAAGCAGAATTTTATATCCTTTCTCACAAAAATAATGATTGGCTTCCTGTAAGGCTTTAGCAACTTCAGGACGTAAATAACAGGCTGCACAGTCATAAAAAGCTTCCTTTAAAAAATTATTTGTTGAAGCATAGCGTATGTCGTAAGCAAAACCATCTTTTACGGTATCAAGCTTAACAAGTTTGACATCTGATTTTTGTGCAGAAATAACTGAATAAAACGAGAGGGCTAGAAGGATAATAAATTTTTGCATGCGCTAAAATTACATATTTAGTTCTCTAAATTCATAATTTTTGCTGTAACAAAACGCGTTGATAATAGTCGTATTTAAAACTACAGCACATGAGATTTCTAATATATTTTATAGTAATTCTGTCATATGCATTTTGCAATGCACAACTAGTGGACGGCCATGTGCTTGACTTCTCTACAAAAGAACCTATACCATACGCCAGCATTACATATGCAAATGCTCAGGGCGTAATTACTAATGATGAAGGCGCCTTTACAATTAATAGTATTCAGGATCCTGAAACTTTATTGAAGATATCTTCCCTGGGATACCAAACACTTGAACTATCTATAAAGGAATTAAAACAAGGACCGGTTTTATTACACGCGCAGTCAGTTGATCTTGATGAAGTTTTTCTCTCTAATAAAAGGCTTAGTGGTGACGAAATCATTGAGAAGATTAAAATAAACATTAATAGTAACTATAACTTTAACCTTACCCAAAAGCGATTTTTCTTTCGCAAATCAAGTCTTAATATAGTAGATCAATTTGATATTGATGTAAATAAAAGCACAATTGCCGAGCTTAATCAGGGATTGATAGATAGCATCACCAACAGCGTAAACCGCGAACATGATTCATATCTAGAAGCACTTGGCGATTTTTACGGTAATTATGAAAAACAGAAAATAAATCTGAAAAAAGCAGCAGATTTATATGATCCTGCCAGTGAGACATCAATTACAGATCTTACTAAAAGACTGCAAGATATTTTTGAAAAAAATGTAAAAGAAGATTCTTACTTTAAAGTAAAATCTGGAATAATTGGGACAACTATAGACTCTGAAGATTTGCAAGCTGATAAAAAAGAGGATTCAGTATCATTAAAAGAGGTAGAAAAAAGTATAGAAGAGCGGCAAAAGGAAATTGCAGACAGACGTAAAAACCTTAAGGCTTCTACTAATTCTGATATTAGGGATTTGTTGAACACAAAATTCTGGGAAGAAGATATACCCTTTAATGTTTTTGAAAAATCAAACAAATATAAATTTGAGGTTGACGGTTTTACACATATCGATGGTGAAGTGGTTTATATTTTAAAATTTGAGCCTAAACGGGGTGAGAATTTT
>JBALXG010000128.1:0-7247 GCA_036961055.1 Leeuwenhoekiella sp.
TTTAGTATAAATCTATTTCAAATTCTTATGCTGATCGCTTAAAGGATGTAAAGGGAATTAAATTCTCTATTATGAATAAAAGTAACTCGATCAATAACTCTTTAGATTTTCTTGAGTATTACTTTAGAAATTAGCGCTGAATCACCCATTTATTAAATAATACCAGTTCACTTGGACACACTTAAAAGTATTTTAGATTTTTTCCTGCATCTGGATGTTCATCTTTTTACTATGATCACAGATTATGGACCGTGGATTTATGCTATTCTTTTCTCATTTATTTTTATAGAAACCGGATTGGTGATCATGCCTTTTCTTCCGGGAGATTCTCTTTTATTTGCTGCGGGAACCTTTTGTGCTGGAGTGCAAAATGACATGGGAGAAACCGCCCAGCTCAATCTGTGGATAATTTTAGCCGCTATGATCGCTGCTGCAGTATTAGGAGATAGTTTAAACTACTACCTTGGCAAAACTATTGGTTTGAAAGTCCTGGGTTGGAAAATAGGCAGTAAACAACTGGTGAGCGAAAAGAACATAGATAAGACCAGAACTTTCTATGATAAACATGGTCCTAAGGCGATAATTATAGCTCGTTTTGTTCCTATTGTACGCACATTTATACCTTTTGTCGCGGGAATTGGCAATATGCATTACGGTAAATTTATTCGTTATAATTTGCTGGGTGGTATGGCATGGGTTTTACTGCTCGTTTTAATGGGTTACTTCTTTGGAAACCTTGCATTTGTAAAAGACAATTTTGAAATTGTGATTCTGGGTATCGTTATTCTTTCACTTCTCCCTATGGCAATTGAATATTTTAGAGCTAAATCTAAAAAGAAAGCAAAAAGCTGATTTTGTTTTAGCAATGTTTGCCATCTCTAAAAATTATTAAAGAATTTTTCCTCCTTAAAAAAGTTGTGGAGATGAACACTATCTCAATTTCACCCCATCAAAAGACCGTATTAACTAAGGAGAATTATATTAAATTTCTATTTTAGAGGCATGAAAGCAACAGCTTATTCATTCCTCTTTTTTATTGTAATAAGCGTGTTTGCGTATAAGAATGGAAAAGGACAGACAATTTCTGCAAAAGAGATTGATAGTTCTTCTATTTATTATCAAATACTCTTAAATCCTGAAAATTCTATAGATTATAATCAAGCCGTTAAATACTATCAAATTCAATATGAAGAACATATTGCAAGCAATAGCATATTAAAGGCTGCCAATGATCTAGAAATAATTGCTAACGGCAAATACAATATAGGAGATTTTAATGAAAGTGAAAAAGTACTTATTCAAGCCTTAAAAATTCATAAAAACTCCAATTCATTCATATCACAAAATGCCAAAAAAAGGATTAATAATCGCCTTGGTATGATATATCACAATCTTAAATCTTATGATAAAAGTCTAGAATTATATTCTAGAAGTTTAAAAACTTCAAAAAACAGCACAGATAGCATTTCCATCTTTATAAATGTCTCTAACGTTTTACGTGAAAAAGAAAACTTTACTAAATCAGTTGACACACTTAAACATGCTCTGATGCTGGTTGAAAAAAGCGCCAACCCATACCTAAAAGCCTATATTCTTGATAACCTAGGCTATACTGAGTTTTTATCAAACAATAATTTAGGTTTGATTCATCTTACCGAATCAATCAAATTAAGAGAAAAGCTTGAAGATAATACCGGTCTCTTTTCTAATTATAGACACGTTACTCTTTATTATAAACGAAATGGAAGCATAGAAAAAGCCTCTTATTTCGCTCAAAAAGCTTTAAGCCTTTCGAAAAAAATTAAAGATCCTAGTTATGAATTAGCTGCGTTAAGTCTTTTAGCTGCGTTAGATGATAATAGCAATATAAACCGTTTTGAATTTTTAAATGACAGCCTGCTGAAAGCAAATCAGAACAGTCAAAACAAATATGCCGCGATGAAGTATGACGTGGAAAAAGAAAAAGAGCAAACTCAAATTGCAAAACTTCAAAGCGAAAAGGAAAAGCAAAGAAAAACACTATACTTAGCTCTAGCCTTTATAATGACGGTCATATTCGTGGCTATTGTAATTATCATGCTATATCATAGAAAAAGAAAACAGCTTCAAACCATAATTAATACAGAAAGCAGAATCTCAAAAAAACTACATGATGAACTTGCTAATGATACATTTCAGGTAATGGCACAAATTCAAATGCTGGAAGAAGTGCCAAGGGAAATTATTGATGAGCTAGATAAAATATATGCCAAAACAAGGGACATTTCAAAAGATCATAGCCCCATTAACACTGATACAGATTTTTATGAACAGCTTAAAGACATGCTAGCTTCCTATAAATCTGCAGATCTTAATGTAATTACCCGTAATGGAAATACTATAAACTGGGATTCTCTTAGTTCATTAAAAAAAACCACGGTATACACGGTATTAAAAGAGTTAATGACCAATAATCGAAAACATAGTAAATCAAATCTCGCCCTTATAACATTTAATCAAAACGGAAAAAAACTCGCTATACAATATCAGGATAATGGACAGGGCTCTGAACTTAAAAAAAATAATGGTCTTCAAAATGCGGAATCCCGTATAAAAGCTTTGAAAGGAACTCTTACATTTGAAACTCAGATCAATAAAGGGTTTAAAGTCAATATTCAGATATAGATGTTTAAGAAAGTAATTATTGCAGAAGATTTTGGGAGTATAACTAAAATGCTTCAGGATTTGCTTAAAGAATTAGGTGTTCAGCAAATTGACTTCACACAGTACTGCGACGATGCCTATTTAAAAATTAAGAGTTCGATAAAAAATGAAGATCCTTATGATTTGCTCATTGCAGATCTCTCTTTCAAAGAAGATCACCGCACTCAGAAATATTCATCTGGAGAGGATCTTATAAAAGCTATCCGCGAGGAAAACCATGACCTAAAAATCATTGTTTTTTCTATGGAAGAAAAACTTCAACGTATAAAAAGTCTCATTCTTGACCATAATGTTAGCGCTTACGTATGCAAAGGTCGCAATGGAGTAAAAGAGCTAAAAGAAGCTTTAAAAACATGTGTAGATAACAAAACCTTTTTATCACCACAAGTGGCGCATGCTCTCGACACTAACCAAAATCTCGAAATTGAAGATTATGATATCGAGATTATGCGTAAACTTTCTGAAGGTTACTCTAATAAGGATATAAGTCTGTATCTAGAAAAAAATAAGATTGGCCCCAGCAGCCTTAGCTCTATTGAGAAAAGGTTAAATCGCCTTCGTATTCAATTTAAAGCAAACAACGCTGTACATCTTGTAGCTATTGTAAAAGATTTAGGATTGATTTAAAAAAACTAAAAAGCTCCGTAAAATAATGTTTACGAAGCTTTTGTGAAATTATCAGCCCCTGATAAACAAAGACACCCAGGACTGCACTTTTATAAACTACTTTTATTTTTTGAGATCTATACTCAGGTTTTTTGCAGAAGACCATTCAGAGTAGGATACTTTTCCCATATTTACAAGGCCTATTCTATACTGGCGCTTTATTTTACGTTTGCCATCAGCTTGCTCAACCTCTACTTTAAGTTTGTTTTTCCCTTTCTTTGAAGCTGTAAATTTTATAGAAGCAAAATCTCCTTTTTTATAACCAAAACCTTCTCCAGCATCATCATATAAAATTCCTGAAGCATTTCCGTTTTTATCTGGGTTGATAAGTAAGGTAAGTTTAGCTGTGCTATAATCTTCTGTACTCTGTATAACAGAACCTAAGGGAACTATGGCACCATCACGCAGTTTTACAATAGCCTGATAACCGTCATCTTTTCCCTCTTCAAAATCAATAGTTTGCCAGTCACCTTCAGGCATTTTCACACCTTCTGCCCAGCGCGGTATTATGAGTAAGTTTTCACCTAAAAGGAAACTTTGTTGTTCTTCCCTTAAAGCTTCATCTTTTATGTCTGCGAAAAAAGCAGGCCGCATTATGGGCAGACCACTAACCGAAGCTTCATGGAATAATGTGTACAAATAAGGCATTAAACGATAACGGCGATTTATAGCCGTTCTGGACACATTTTCGATTTCTTTACCAAACGCCCAAGGTTCTTGCGCTTCCGTTTCATTTGAAGTATGATTTCTGGAAAAAGGATAATAAGCTCCTAAAGCAATCCAATTGCCAAACAAATCTGCTGAAGGACTTTGAGTAAATCCACCAATATCAGGGCCATTAAAAGGTTGCCCGGAAAGGCTGAGATTTATTGACATAGGAATAGACATTTTTAAATTCTCCCAAGTAGCTGAATTATCTCCCGTCCAGGTTGCAGCATAGCGCTGGCCTCCTATGAAGTTTGCTCTGGATAGCACGAAAGGTCTTTTTTCTGGATTTGCAGCCATAATTCCTTCACGGCTAGAACGAACCATCAACAAACCATAAACATTATGATAACGCAAATGAACATCTTGAGGTAAATCGCCACCGCCACGATGAATATTATCATCGGGCATTGACCCATCGGGACCATCAAAAACAGCCGGTTCATTCATATCGTTCCACACGCCGTCTACACCTAGGGCCATAAAGTCTTTATATAATGATGCCCACCACTTTTGAGTTTCAGGTCGCGTGTAGTCTGGAAAAGCCACTTGACCCGGCCATACTTCACCATTGTATTCATTTCCTTCAGCATTTAAAACCCAGTGATTTCCTGCGCCTCCCTGCTGATAAACAAAGTAAGATGAGTCCTTCTTTACCCCAGGATCTATCATATAAACCGATTTAAAGTCTTTTGAATGTAAATAATCGTTTAATCCTGCCGGATCAGGAAAACCTTCCTTATTAAAGGTAAAAACGCGAAAACCTTCCATATAATCAATATCCATCCAGATTACATCTGCAGGTATTTTTCTTGTACGAAATTCATCTGCTAGCTCCTTAACACTAGTGTCAGGATAATAAGAATAGCGTGATTGCTGGTAACCCAGAGCCCAAATAGGAGGTAATTCCATAGTTCCGGTAAGGCTGGCAAGGGTTTTCATTACTTCCTGAGGATTCTCTTTTTCGATTACAATAACGCGAAAAGAGGGGCCGTCACTTATTATCTCTGCACCATCTTCAAGAATAATTTCCTGTCTCCATGAATTGTCAGCTAAAATCCCAAAAGAAGTACCATCTGGTCGCACTCCCAAAATCCACGGATGAGCCTGATACAACTGCTTGCCGTCAAACTTTCCATATTCATAATTATCTGTATTCCAAAGGGTAATATCAGTTCCATTTCTGCGTAAATCGCCGGTAACTTCACCGGTCCCGTAAAGATCTATATCATCATCTAAATCAAAATGAACTGAATTTTTACCTTCCATTTTAATGAATTCAGGCTTTACACTCCAGTCTTGCAGTAAGGAATCACGCTTTGGCAAATCTCTGATTATCGCTAAGGAAGGAAGTGTATTTATAGAATCAAAATCTGCAGGATAGAACACGGCAATGCCCGATTCGCTCAAGCTAGAAGATTGGGCAAAAGCAGTATTTATTCCTGCGGTTACAATTACAATCCAAATTATTAATAGCTTCTTCATTTTATTATTTAATTACTAATTCAATTCGATTATCATTGGTGATTTTCCTGCAACAGTTAGCTTTTCGCCTAAAGAGATTTCTTTCTCACTTAAAACTTCCTTTCCTGAAGTGCTTCCTTTAATGTTTTCAGCAAACCTCTGTAGATTTAAGATTTGTTCTTCTTCACTATTATTTAAAACCACCATTACTTTTTTACCATCTAAATTTCTAAAATAGACATAGACATTATTTTCTGGTATATACTGAATAAGCTCTCCTTTATGAATAGGTTCTGAAGACTTTCTCCAATTCAATATTTTTTTAGTGAAATTATAAAATTGCTGCTGTTGATCTGTTCTTCCTGAAGCTGTATAAGCATCTTGATCGTCTCCTGACCAGCCTCCCGGAAAATCACGACGAATATCTCCATCTCCCTTTTCCTTATCCCCGCGCATACCTATTTCAGAACCATAATATAATTGCGGTATACCACGAGTGGTAGCAATTAAGGTAAGTCCTAGCCTATAATCATTAAAGTTCTGATCGTAAATTTCATTAAATCGGCTGGTGTCGTGATTTTCTAAAAAAACTAAAAGATTATCGGTATTAGGATACAGAAAATCGTTTACAAAATTGTCGTAAGCTTTCATCAACCCGCTACCCCAGCCGCCTTCTTCTTTAAACATATCTTCTATGGCGTTATGAAGTGTAAAGTCCATTACTGAAGGCAAATGAGTGTTATAATCTTGAATAGCACCTATTTTACTGTCTTTTTGCCAGTAAGCGATCTGCGCCTGGTCATGTAACCACACCTCTCCTACAATATTAAACTTAGGATATTCATCCATAATTGCTTTTGTCCACTTAGCAATCCCTTTTTTGTCATTATAACTGTAAGTATCTACGCGCAAACCATCAAGATTTGCATTTTCAATCCACCAGATAGCATTTTGAATAAGATAATTAAGTACAAGCGGATTTCTCTGGTTCAAATCGGGCATCGTCTTTGTAAACCAACCATCTACACAGTATTTCTTATCGCGATGAGAACTATGTGGATCAAACTGGGTTTCCATCCTGTAGTTAGATTGCTTATAACCTGGAAACTGGTTAATCCAATTGTATGTGGGTAAATCTTCAATCATCCAGTGTTTTGCGCCCCAGTGATTAGTCACGTAGTCCATAATTAGCTTCATATCACGCCGGTGCAATTCTGAAGCTAATTTTTTATAATCTTCATTATTACCAAACCGTGGATCAATTTTATATAAATCGCTTTGAGCATATGTATGATACGAATAGCCATCATCATTATCTTCTAGAAGTGGCGTGCTCCATACTGCAGTTACACCCAAATCGTCCAGATAATCCAGATGATCTATTATTCCCTGAATATCGCCGCCGTGTCTTCCACCATTTTCATTACGATTTAGTTTATCTGCAAGACCTTTTACAGAGTCATTATCTGGATTCCCATTTGCAAATCTATCTGGCATCAAAAGATAGATTACATCACTGCTGCTATAACCTTCTCGATTTGCTGAATTATCAGTTCTTGATTTTAACAAATATTCCTGAGTAAATTTTTTACGGTTCTCTTTCTTAAAATCAAAATGTAACATTTGTGGTGATACACCTTTAGTTTCAATACTTATAAAAATATAATTAGGGTTTTCTGTTTTGGTAACACCAGTTACGGGGATTTCTT
>JBALXG010000129.1:0-7234 GCA_036961055.1 Leeuwenhoekiella sp.
GTATCACCTCTTACAACAACCGGCATTTCATAGACCAATTCTACATCATCAAGCTGGTTTGCTGCCGGCATAAGCACAAAATCAAGGTTTATATCTTCCCCATCTTCTGGTATAGTTATGTCTCTAGTTGCAGGAGCAAGACCTAAAAAACTCGCTACAAACGTATATTCTTCACCAGAAGGAATTGAAAACTGATACCGCCCCGCAGAATTACTGATACCATAAGACTCCATAGCGCCATCTGCTTTTTTAGTTGCAATTACATTAGCCAATTCTAATGGAGTGCCGATACTGTCTTTTACTGTACCACTAATTTTTACATTCTGTGCAAAGAGAGAAACGCTTCCTAAAAAGAGGAAAAGGGGGAATAAGTATTTCATAAGTGTTGATTGATTGAATAGCCCTCTCTGCCTTCGGCATCTCTCCCAAAAGGAGAGAAAAGAAAGGTTTGGATTAGTTTTATAAGAATGAAAAAGTGGTTTTAATTTCTTCTGCCACCCCCTGGCCCACCGCGCCCATTGCTAAAGCGCTCTGCCATTTCTTTGGTTTTTTCGGCTACGATAGCTTCGTAATCTTTTCGGTTTATTTCTTTCCCTTTGTTTGGTTTTTCTATATCCAAGCCTTCTTTAGGGTTAATAACAATTTTGGTGCATAGAATGACTGTACGCCCTGCATTTACTTCAAGTATTAAACCCGGCAAGCCCCAATATTCATCTGGCCCCTGGCTCACAGGAATTTGCGGTGTATACCAGGCCGTAATTGTTTCTTCTTTAGGCTCTTCAGCAACGGCTGTACTATCATTTGCTGCATTACGCCTTCTTCGCATTTCGCTAAAAGCGTCAGGAACTATTTTTCGCGTAGCTGTAGCTTTAAATGCCGCATATTGACCAATCATTTTACTTTCCTTTTCAAGCTTCCAGTCCAGTTTGTTTAGACTGTCTTTTACCAGAAATGCTTTGCCCATTAGGTCATTCTCACGAGAATACAAATTGTCACCAATATTTTTATAAATTCCGCCTTGCGAAAATCCACCCATAAAGCGCATACCGCCACCTTGCCCCGGTGCTTCTAACTTTTCTTCTTCTTCATAAATCGACTCGTCTTTATTAAAAGCTAGGGTATAGGTTCTTTCAAGTCTGGATTTCATGCGCTCAGCAATTTGCTTTTTTTGCTGTTCAGACATTTGTCTTCCACCGCCCCAACCATCCATATCAACAGTGGTTTTGGTTTGATAGGTTGCGATACCGCCGTCAAATTGTTGCGCCTGCGAAAAAATGCTACATAATGAAGCTGTTACAAACAGAGCGATTTTTACTATTATATTCATAACATTAGAGCGTTAAGGTTTCAGATTAGACATTTTAAATACGCCAAAGTTTAATGGTTGTTACAATTAATTATTAACCTATTCTTTAACACTGTAAGTGCTTTAATTAATTGATTTACAAGCCCTGTTATAATTAAATGTCTGTCGCTTTTTAAAAGAAAAATATTTGATTCTCTCATAAATCCCTATTTTTCGTAATTTCCGCACTTATGCTGAAATTCCTCTTTCTAATTTTTGCCATTTCTAACCCGATTTTCGCCCAAAAAATCGAGGTTTCTGCGCTTAAAAGCTCGGTTTTTAAAGCCGATATTTTTATAGGAATAGATGATTATCAAAACCTATATTACACCAATGGCAGCACTTTAGTAAAAAGTAATGCAACTAAAACTATAGAATTTAGCGACATTCAGCTGGGCGAAATAACAACAGTAGATATTATCAATCCGCTTAGTATTACCCTCTTCTATAAAAATTTTAATACAGTTGTAATTCTTGACAATACGCTTAATGAAATCACCAGAATTGACTTTAACAGGTTAGATAATTACCGCAATATCTCTTTTGCCAGAACAGCCAGAGACAGAAAATTGTGGATTTTTAATCAGGATCAACAACGCATTGAGCTTTTTAATTACCGTAACAATACTATTGAAGTTACTTCTCCTTCTATAGAAAATAAAGCCATTGCCATGACCAGCAATTTTAATTTCTGCTGGCTCGCCACAACAGAAAATCTTTTAAAATTTAATAGCTACGGAAATCTAATTACAAAGCAGAAAATCGACCTATTTGATGCAATTATTGAGCAAAATGGCAGTATTATCGCAAAATCTAAAAATTCGCTATTTCTACAAAGAAAAGATCAAACCGAATTTATCCCGTTAACTATAAAAGCAATCGACATAAAACAGTTTTACTGGACTGGCGAAATCATTTATATTTACCAAAATGATATCCTTTCAACTTACAAAATAAAAACCCCTAAAATATAACGATATGCATGTAGCAATTGCTGGTAATATAGGTGCCGGAAAAACAACTTTGACTCGTCTTCTGGCAAAACACTTTGGCTGGCAAGCGCAATATGAAGATGTTGTTGATAATCCCTATCTGGATGATTTTTATAATGAGATGGAAAGATGGTCCTTTAATTTGCAGATCTATTTCCTCAATAGCCGTTTTAGACAATTACTGGAAATTCAACAAAGCAAAACCAAAATTATACAGGATCGCACGATTTATGAAGATGCATATATTTTTGCTCCCAACCTGCATGCGATGGGACTTTTAACTAATCGCGATTTTAATAATTATCGGTCTCTTTTTGACCTGATGGAGAGTGTAGTAAAACCGCCAGATTTATTGATTTATCTACGAAGTTCTATCCCTAATCTTGTTGCACAAATACATAAAAGGGGACGTGAATATGAAAACTCAATTTCTATCGATTATTTAAGCAGATTAAATGAAAGATATGAAGGCTGGATACATCATTATGACAAGGGAAATCTTTTAATAATAGATGTAGATAACATTAATTTTGTAGATAATCCTGAAGATTTGGGCGAAATTATAAATCGTATTGATGCAGAAATAAACGGCTTATTCTAACATTCTTCAAAAATTCGGCTATTATTAAAATGAGCCAAAACTGTCTAAATTATATCTTAAACTCTTAAAAAACCCCATTACATAATGGGGTTTTTGCGTACTTTGAAAATTAATTAAAAGTGAGATTTCAATTCTAATCTTTTTGAAATTTTGATACTTTTAAAAACAAACGCAGTGAGTAAATCCCATTCTATATTTGAAGAAGAACCTATTTTAGGAGACCTTGAACCCGGACAAAGAACTGTGCAAAAGCTTCCCCATGGCGGGTTTTTGTTTTTAGAGCACGATGTGCCATCTCTACTTATTTATCGTAAAAAATCTGCAGACGATGCCACTTTGCGTCTGGCGCGTACAGGAGCTTCCTATCTTATTATAGGGGAAGATCATTTTGATTATTTCAGGCATTTTCTAGTAGAACTCACTCAGAAAATGGCCGCACGTTTTGGTTCATTTATATTAATTGAAATTTACAGTGGCAAACTAGGCAGCACAGAATTTGTTATAAAAGGCCCTTCTCATAAATTACCCGCATCACTAGAGGTTCTCGCATCACAATTGAGAAAAATAGACAGCAGGAGATATGATATTAATTTAACCACTCGTATTGAGCATACAAAGCAAAGACAACTTATTGAAAATGAGCCGTTATTAGGTATTGAAGAAATAAAAGAAAAAGGAGGCACCTTGATAGGTATCGAGATTCCGCCGGTTTATTACAATGCTAAAGGAGAAATATTTCCATTATATTTTAAAAGCTTTCGCGAAAGCTTTGCTCATATTTTACAACAGGCGATTTTTGAATTTATAAGAGTACAAACATCGTCTAAGATTTCTAGCTACAACGCGCTGGGCAAAAGAGAGATTCACGAAGAAGTATTAAAGATTGACCGGCAAATAACCGCTATACAATCTTCATATCAATTTTTACTACTAGTTGCGCCTGTAAATATTCAATCACTAAGAGACCGCTTTTTTGAAACCAATTTTAAAGAAATAAACTCTTATCACTACCGTCTTTTACCGGTTGATCCTGATCTTTTAAAACGACGATTATACAATTTACGCATTGACGAGATTGATGATCCAGCACTTTCTTACTTATATGATCAAAAAAGAGAAGAAATTGATCAGGAACTCACTATGTTGAAAGAGCGAGGCTCAAGAAATTTTTTCTACAGCAGCATACGGTTACACAAAGACATTCCTAAAAATATTTTAGTACAAGCTAAATTAATACTTGAAAATATACCCGAAAATCATAATACTGAGCATGAAAATGTAATTGATGCCTATGATTTTAAAAAGCTTGCAGAAACTGAATTTGAGTATTTTAAAGAGCAGTCACCAGAATTTACCGGAAAGATACATATACGTAAAGATGTAAATATTATTATGGTTTCTCAAGGCGAACTTTATCTGCCTTCAGATTATAAAATGTCTCATCAGGAAGCACAGGCTCTTATACAACACGAGATAGGGACTCATGCGCTTACTTATTATAATGGAAGCAAGCAGGCTTTAAGTCAGCTTTCTGCAGGATTTGCAGATTATGACGCTACTCAGGAGGGTATTGCAGTCTTATCAGAATATCTGGGCGGTGGGCTTTCTGGTAATCGTTTACGCATACTTGCGGGTCGCGTGGTGGCAGGAAATGCTTTAATGCATGGCGCCGACTTTAAATCTATGTTTAACCTCCTCTATTCAGAGTATGATTTTGCTAAGGAGAGGGCATTTAATATTACTTCAAGAATGTTTCAGGGAGGTGGCTTCCTTAAAGATATAATCTATTTAAAAGGACTTGTAGAGTTACAGGAATATTTGGGCGCTGGAGGCGATTTAGAACCACTTTTGGCAGGTAAATACTCTTTAAAACATGCAGCGCTTATAAAAGATCTTACTGAGCGTAAAATATTAAAGCCGGCCACTATTACGCCGCGTTATTTAAAAACCAAAGAATTTGAATCAAAAATGAGGGCATTTAAAGAAGGAATTGCACTCTCTAAAATGATATAATTATGAAGATATGTTTTGTAATAAGTGATATAAAATCTGAACCGTGTGGTACTTCTGTAGCTCTTCTAAAAAAAGCCTATGAACGAGGTCATACTGTTTATATAATGAATGTGGGGGGCTTTAATTTTGTACATGGAGCTCCACTTAATATACATTCTAAAAAATTGCCGAAATCATTAAAATATGATAATGTAGAGCAGTTTTTTGATCAGGTGAAAGATGATGATTTACCATATATCACCTTAAACTCTTCAGAACTTGATGTGCTTTTTTTAAGAAATAATCCTACTGAAGAATCTGATGACAGACATTGGGCAGAACATAGCGGTATTGCATTTGCACGCATGCTTCAGCAGCAAGGCGTACTTGTATTAAATGATGCTAACGCTATGTCTCATGCATTTATAGATAAACTTTATTTTGAAGAGCTGCCAGAAATTATAAAGCCTGATAGCCTTATTACCAGAAATAAAGAAGACTTGCTGGCATTCTGGAAAAAATGCGGTAAAAAAATGGTGCTAAAACCCCTTGAAGGCTCAGGAGGACAGGACGTCTATTTAATAGATGACGAAAAGAAAAATTTTAATCAAATCTTTACTGCCCTAATTACAAAAGGCTACATAATAGCTCAGGAGTTTCTGCCTAAAGTAAGTAAAGGAGATGTACGCGTTATCCTGATGAATGGAAAAATACTTGAAGAAGATGGTAAAATGGCTATTATAAGGCGCGTCAATAGTGATAAAGCAGAATTTAGAAGTAACCTTTCTCTGGGAGCAAAAGCAGAACCGGCCGAATTAACTCCTGCGATTGAGAAAATAGTTAAACTTACCGCGCCTAAACTAATACGTGACGGCTTCTTTTTTGTGGGTCTTGATGTGGTAGATGATAAACTTATAGAGATTAATGTATTAAGTCCCGGCGGTCTGGATTACTGCCAGGCTATAGGTCTTCCAGATTTTACAGACACTGTGATAGCGGCTATTGAGCGCAAAGTAGAATATAAAGAGTATTATAACAACAGCCTTTCAAATAAAGAACTGGCTTCTATGCATTAAAGATGGTAATAAATAAAGATAAATTTCCCAGAATAATTGGCGAATACTCTTGTGGCAATAAGGGTCCTTTGCTCTTTATTACTGCTGGTGTTCATGGCAATGAACCTAGCGGTGTAAAGGCACTTAAAAAGGTTTTTAGTGAGCTTGAGAATACGATGCCTGATATAAATGGCACCGTCGTGGGAGTAACAGGTAACCGTAAAGCCCTTCAAAAAAATGTGCGCTATATAGATGAAGATCTTAACCGCACATGGACGGTAGAAAATGTAAAAAGTAAACACAAGGATACTCATGAAAAGGATGAAATGTTTTCTATCATAAATGAGCTTAATAACTTTCCTGAAAAAGATTTTACAAAGCGCTACTTTCTAGATTGCCATACAACTTCTGCTGCCAGCGCCCCTTATATTTCGGTACAAGAGGTTGATGATAATGATGCATGGGCTCATGAATTTGCTCCATTTATAATACGTGGATTCTCAGATATTGTTTCAGGATGTATAGACCATTACATGAGCAGAACAGGACTTACGGGCTTTGTTTTTGAAGGAGGTCAACATATTAGTAAAGAAGCTATAGACAATCATGAAGGTTTAATTTGGCATGCTATTGCAAAAGCCTGTGACCTTGATTTAAATAATTTGTCTAACTATCCCGAATCAGCTAAAAAGCTTGAACAACTAAAAAGCAGACAGAAAACATTTGAAATTGTATACAGACATGCTATTCACGATAGTGATGATTTTGAAATGGAGCCAGGCTATGAAAATTTTCAGCCCATAAAAAAAGGAGAAATATTAGCTCATCATAATGATAAAAAAGTAATAAGCGATTGGGATGCCTTTATTTTTATGCCCCTCTATCAATCTCAGGGAAATGATGGCTTTTTTGTTGTAGAACAGGTTTAGGCTTATTGAACTTTTATTGAATAAGTCCGAGTTCTCTTGCATGTAATTCTGCGGTGATACTATCTCTAACTAAAAGTGCAGGAGTAATTTCAAACTTCTCTATAAGACCACGCACACGAAAGACGCGTTTCTCATGATTAACACTACGTAAATAAATAGCAAGGATGCGTTCTGGATATTCTTCGGCAATTTCAATATAGATATCGGCATCGTGCTCGCCGCTATCGCCTATTAATATAAAATTTAAATCTGGATAAGTTTTAAGAATATTTCTAATCTCATGTTGCTTATGAGGTTTCTCAGGCTTTGCTGTTCTGTCA
>JBALXG010000012.1:0-16222 GCA_036961055.1 Leeuwenhoekiella sp.
TTGTAAAAAGAGACGGTTCAATAAAAAAATCAAAAAATAAAGAACTTCACACTTTTGAAGGTCTAGGCAGAAGAAAAATTGAAGAGGTTCAAGCGGGTGACATTTGTGCACTTGTAGGTCTTGAGAGTTTTGATATAGGCGATACAGTAGCAGATATTGAGAACCCAGAAGGTTTAAAAGCAATCTCAATTGATGAGCCTACAATGAGCATGTTGTTTACCATTAACGATTCTCCTTTCTTTGGTAGAGATGGTAAATTTGTAACTTCACGTCACATTAAAGATCGTCTTGCAAGGGAACTTGAGAAAAACCTTGCTTTACGAGTAGAAGATACAAATAGTGCAGATAAGTTCATGGTTTTTGGCCGTGGGGTACTTCACCTTTCAGTTTTAATTGAGACTATGCGTCGTGAAGGTTATGAGCTTCAAATTGGTCAGCCACAGGTAATCATTAAAGAAGTTGATGGTGTTAAATGTGAGCCTATTGAAGAACTTACTATTGATTTACCTGAAACAGTTTCTGGTAAAGCGGTAGAAATGGTTACTATGCGTAAAGGTGAAATGCTAAGCATGGTAGCTAAAGGTGAACGTATGATTTGTGAATTCTTAATCCCATCACGTGGTATTATTGGTTTGCGTAACCAGTTACTTACAGCTACAGCTGGTGAGGCTATCATGGCTCACCGTTTTAAAGAATATCAACCACTTAAAGGAAATATACCAGAACGTAATAATGGTTCACTGGTTTCTATGGAAAAAGGACAGGCAATACCTTATTCTATTGATAAACTTCAGGATCGTGGTAAATTTTTCGTAGATCCGGGTGAAGATATTTATGAAGGTCAGGTTATAGGTGAAAACAGCCGTCAGGATGATATGTCTGTTAACATTACTAAAACCAAAAAAATGTCTAACGTACGTTCTTCTGGTGCAGATGATAAAGCAAAAATTGTTCCTGCGATTAAATTTTCGCTTGAAGAAGCTTTAGAATATATTCAGAAAGATGAATACGTTGAGGTAACTCCTAAGCATTTAAGACTTCGTAAAATCTGGTTAACTGAAAATGATCGTAAGAGAAATAAAATAAATTAAATTTTAGATCACATATATTTAAAAGCCTCCCTTGTGGAGGCTTTTTTTGTTTGTATAATACACATTTTATCAATCTGTGCAGACCGCGAAATTTTGTATTTTCACTAAAACAAACAATACATCATTTGTCTTCATATAAAATAGTACGTTATGACCCCAAACATAAAGTGCAGTGGGACGCTTTTATAGCGACTGCAAAAAACACCTCGTTTTTGTTTTTTCGTGAATTCATTGGTTACCATAATGAGAAATTTGATGATTATAGCATTCTGGTTTTTAAAGACAAGAAAGTTATAGCCGCTCTACCTGCACATCGCGTTGATAAAAAGCTTTATTCTCATAACGGACTCACGTACGGGGCGTTTGTTTTACCAGAAGGAATAAGCTTTAAAAAAGTTAAATCAATTTTTGACATGATTCTGGCTTACCTTACAGAAAACGGGTTTGAAGAATTTATTTTAAAATTGATTCCTTCATTTTATATGACAGAACCAGCGTTTGAAATTCAGCATTTAATGATTAATGAAGGCGCTGTTGTAACGGGTAGCGAACTTAATTTTGCGGTTGATTATTTTTTTCGGGAAACAATTAGTAAAAATAAATTACGCCATTTTAGGAAAAATGAATTACTGGATTTTAGTATAGAAAAAGGTGATTTTAGACCTTTTTGGAGGGATATTCTTATTCCAAGATTAGCTGAAAAATTTGGATCTCAACCAGTCCATTCTTTAGAAGAAATTGAACTTTTACATTCACATTTCCCAGATAATATTCAACAATATAATTTGTTTAAAGACGAAGAATTACTTGCGGGGATCACCGTTTTTATAAGCGGAATGACAGCAAAATCGCAATATGCAGCAACCACAGCTCAAGGCGAAAAGATGCGAGCAATGGATCAACTTTACATTTTTCTTATTCAGAAATATAAAGCGCTAGGTTTCAAATTTTTTGATCTTGGGACTGTAAAGGGCGGGAGTGAACCTTATAATTTTGGACTTATAAAACAAAAGGAAGAACTAGGAGGTAAGGCATATCTTCAAAAAACCATTAAACTGAAACTATAATGGTTAAATTTCTTGATTTGCAAAAAATAAATGCCCGTTTTGAAGGCCAATTTCAGGCTGGTTTAAGCCGTTTTTTAGCTAACGGGCAGTATATTCTTGGTGAAGCTGTAACTAATTTTGAAGCTGAATTTGCTGCGTATTGCGGTACAAAATTCTGCGTAGGTACAGGAAGTGGTCTCGATGCGCTCCGGTTAATTTTTGAAGGATATAAAATCCTGGGAAAGTTGAAAGAGGGCGATCACGTGCTTGTAGCCGCAAATAGTTACATCGCAACTGTACTTGCCGTAAAACAGGCTGGACTAATTCCAAAATTTATTGATGTTGACAATGAGCTGTATAATTTTGATTTAGGTCAAATAAATAAGACTGCGCTAGCGGGAGTAAAAGCGATTTTGGTAACACATCTATATGGACAAATAGGGCCAATGGAAATAATATCCGCTTTCGCGAAAGCAAATAATTTATTAGTTATAGAAGATGCGGCTCAGGCTCATGGCGCCGAATTTCACCTCAAAAATGCCGATTTTGATACTAAAAAGGAGGTTTTTAAAGCCGGATCTTTAGGAAACGCAGCTGCTTTCAGTTTCTATCCTACAAAAAATCTGGGTGCTTTAGGTGATGCGGGAGCGGTAACGACAAGCGAAGAAAAACTTGCCGAAATCATCAAGAAACTACGTAATTACGGGACTTCCTCAAGGTATATTAACGATTATGCTGGTATAAATTCGCGCCTAGATGAAATACAGGCGAGCTTTCTTTCGGTGAAATTAAAAATGCTTGATGCAGATAATGAGAAACGCCAGGAAATTGCAAATCGTTATTTAAGTGAAATTAAAAATACTGCTATAAAACTTCCATTTTACAGCGGTGATAAAAGCCATATTTTTCATCTTTTTGTGATAGAAATAGAAGACCGGCCGGCACTTCTTGATCATCTTGAAAAGTATGATATTGGTTCGCTTATTCATTATCCTATACCGCCATATCAGCAAAACGCATTAAAAGAATTTAATCATTTAAGTTTCCCGGCAACTCAAAAAAATGCAGATCGTATTTTGAGCATTCCTATAAGTCCGGTAATGACAAATGAGGAGGTAACTGCGGTTATAAATTGTCTAAACAGTTATAATGCTTAAGTATTTGCGACAATTGGTAGGTGGTAACATTCTATTAAAAATCACGTCCTATAATGCCTTTGCGATGATTGTCAAGATCGTTTCCGGCTTAGTAAGCTCAAAGGTGATCGCCTTTTATCTGGGCCCTCCGGGAATGGCACTTTTGGGGGATTTACGCAACTTCTTTTCATCAGTTCAAAGTGTAAGCACTTTGGGGATTTATGATGGTGTCGTAAAATATATCGCAGAGTATAAAGAATCGAGAAAAGAGCTTAAAAAAATACTTTCTACAGCTTTTTATCTGGGTTTTATTGCTTCCATACTTACAGCGATTGTGCTTTATTTTGGAGCGTCATATTGGAATACGGTCATATTTAAAGACGAATATGATTTCACTTATATCTTTCAATTAATGGCGCTGGTAATCCCCCTTTATGCCATAAATATCTTCTGTATTGCCATTATTAATGGATATTCTAAATATAAATTTATCATTCAGTTAAACATAGCGACTAATATTTTAGGAGTTATTCTTACTGTTATTTTAATTGCTACGCATGATATTGATGGGGCTTTTGTGGCAGCTGTACTTTTACCGGCACTTACTTTAATTATTACCGGAGTTTTTCTGGTGAAGAAGAAAAATTTTATAAAACATATAAAGTTTGCCCGGGTTAAAACCGAATATATTAAGCGCTTCGCTTCCTATACGGGAATGACGATTTTTTCGACAATGTCTGTTCCGTGGGTTTATATATCAATACGGCAACATATTATCGATACAGATGGGATACAAAATGCGGGTTATTGGGACGCGATGTTGCGGCTTTCTGACTATTATTTAATGTTTGTAACTACTATTCTCACGATTTATATTTTGCCAAAACTTTCAAAACTTAAATCGGCTAGAGGTTTCAGAACAGAAATATTCAACTTTTATAAAACTATTTTACCACTTTTCGGTTTGGGTTTATTACTAATTTATTTTTTACGAAATATAATAATCCGCTTGATTTTCACACCAGATTTTCTGGTTATGGAACCTATTTTCTCCTGGCAACTTTTGGGAGATTTAATACGTGTGGCATCTGTGGTTTTGGGTTATCAGTTTATCGCAAAAAATATGTTTTGGCACTTTATAATTACGCAGATCATCTCGCTATCTGTCATTTATTCCACAAGCGTTTATTTTATAGACAGATTTGGTTTTGTAGGCGCATCAATGGGTCACGCCGTAAGTTATGCCTTTCACCTAAGCATGATGTTGTTTATATTCAGAAAAGAATTATTCTTTAAATTACCCCAGGAATCTTAATTATGTGGCACAAGCTGATCAAAAATTACCGAATATTTAAATACAGAATACTTTCTGGGAAACCAGATATTTCTGGTAAAGCGATACGGCATCAACCTGTTTTATTTAATGGGAAAGGAAAAATTGCAATAGGTGATAATGTGCACTTAGGGGTTTATAACGCGCCGTCATTTTATTCGACTTATGCTTATATAGAGGCGCGCGGTTTTGAAGATTCAGTTTTGTTTGGGAGTAATATTCATATCAATAATAATTTTAGCGCAATCGCTTTTAATGGAAAAATAACTTTTGAAGATGATGTTCTAATTGGTGCCAATTGCAGTATTACAACCAGTGATTTTCATAATCTTGATCCGCTTTCGCGAAAGCAAAATCTCATTAACGGAAGCGAGGTTTTAATATGTAAAAACGCGTTTATTGGTGATAACGTGACGATTTTAAAAGGTGTAACGATAGGAGAAAATTCTGTGATAGGAAGTAATTCTGTTGTAACAAAAAACATTCCTCAAAATTCTATTGCTGCCGGAAATCCGGCTCGAGTGATTAGGGATTTTTAATCCTTTTTGTGAGTTTGCCCAGAGGTTTTTCATTTTGAAATCGAATTCCAGGCATCAAGATATTTGTGCGCGACCTCTTTATAATTATGATGTGTTTCAATAAAACTGCGGGCATTATCTGAAATCACTTTAATGCGAGTAGGATTTATAATAAGTCGCTCTAAATTCTCAAAAATCTGCTCAGCATCAGGGATTGTATGAATAGCCACAGAATCTGGTACTAAATTATAATATGTACAAAAAGCTTCTCCGGCACCTGTAAAAACCACTTTACCCTTGGCCATTGCTTCTAGAGCATTGTAACCCTGATCAATCGCATAAGTCTGATCCAGAACGATATGCGCGCGATCGTACTGCTTTATATATTGTAGATATGGAAGACTTTCAACAGTGATAATTTCAACTTTATTGAGGTATTTATCTTCAATTTTTTTAAGGGCTTCTTCAAAAAAAGCATTTCCTTTTTTATGGTAATTTGTCCGGTTTATACCATGAAAAATGACAATTTTATAGCTAAAATCGTTTTCTATACAATTGAGTCTATCAATATTTACTGGATTTGGAATAAGTCCGAAATAATTATCAGAGCCTTTATATACCGTATGATAATCTAAATCTGTTGTAATGATCAAATTTTTTAGACTAAAAATAAATTCGTGATATTTCTTAAATCGTTGCGTAAGAAATACTTCTGAGTAAGGAAATTTTATTTTTCCTTTTAGTTTAATACTAGGATGATAAGGAAGTTTATCAAGATTATTCATAAACACAAAATCGTCACCACATCCCAGAATAATAAGTTTTTCAGTTAGTTTATTCAGTTTTTTAATAATTCTTTTTTCAGTAAATAATGGAGTTTGTAAGGGATATTCATTGATGAGTTGAATTACATCAAAATGTGTTGTTTTATGTAAATACCATCGTGTGCGAATTGCAGTTTCCAATAAAGCAATATCAAATTTTGTGAGTCTAAAAATTATCTGACGTAAATAATTGAGCAATTTAAAACGTTTAAAATAGCGTCCTGAAACATCAATATCTACCGGAAATTGTTTAAAAGCATCGCCCGTGCCCAGTAAAATGACCTCATAGCCCAAAGCTTGCAAACCTTGTTTAAGAGAATTGTGCAGATTGCTGTATTCTCCTACGAGGAGTATTTTCATAATTACATTACTTTTGAACGGAAAAGATAACCAATTTGTGAAACAGCAGAAGCTAAATATTGCCATCCTGGTTGAGATATTAGGCAATGGGGGAGCAGAACGATCTGCAGGAATAATTTCACAAATACTCACAGATTTGGGTCATTCGGTTCATATGGTGACCGTTACAGACGTTGTTGAGTATGAATATAGCGGTAAACTTTTAAATCTGGGAATTTATAAAAATCAAAATAATAGTATCTTCAACAAATGGAAACGTCTTTTTATCCTGAAAGATTATTTAAAGAATAATCAAGTTGACCTGATTATTGACTTTAGATTTAGACAAAACTTAATAAAGGAAGTTTGTATTTCCCTGCTTTTATATAGAAATTTAAAAGTTGTGTATGCTGTGCACAGCTATAATATTGCTTATTATTTTCCTCAAAATAAAAAGCTGGTCAAACTGCTTTTTAATAAGAGAGCCTATATTTATACTTTAACTGAAGGCATTAAAAAACGAATAATCAAAGAATATGCTTTACCCAGAATTGTTGTTATTCCAAATGGTTTTGACCTTGAGCAATTTGCAGCTGAGAAAGGAAATTTATTAAAAATTGATCCCCCATTTATTCTGGCAGTGGGTAGAATGAATGTTAAAATTAAACAATTTGATGAGTTAATAGAGACTTATGCTAAAAGTGACTTACCGGGAAAGGGGGTTGATTTAAGAATTCTTGGAGATGGCAAATTGATGCAACATTATCAGGAATTTGCAAAAAAGCATGGAGTTGAACATTCAGTTTATTTTGAAGGATTTGTAGAAAAGCCTCAATCATTTTACCGCCAAGCTTTATTTTTAGTGCAGTGCAGCAAGTTTGAAGGCTTCCCTATGGTAATATTAGAAAGTCTTGCTTGTGGCACGCCTGTTATTGCTATGGACTGTCCTACTGGACCTGGAGAATTGATAAGTGAAAGGAACGGGATACTTATAGAGAATCAGAATTTTGATGCTTTAAGAGAAGCGATGAATAGTTTGATTGCCGATGAAAATAGGTTGGCATTTTTAAAGTCAAATTCGGTTGAAAGTATAGAAAAGTATGACATCGTTCCAATTGCTGAAAAGTGGAAGGATTTTTTAAATAACATTTATGGAGAAACCAAAACGGATTAAACTACCAAAAATTGAAGATAGAAGAGGGAATCTTTCTGTAATTGAAAAAGATGCGATTCCGTTTATTTTTAAGAGAGTTTATTATTTGTACGATGTCCCAAGTGGCGCATCGCGTGGCGGTCATGCGCATAAAAATCAAAGCGAATTTCTAATCGCGCTGAGCGGAAGTTTTGATGTTATTTTGAAAAACGGAGATCTTCAAGAGCATTTTACACTCAACAAACCTGATGAAGGTTTGCTTATCCCAAATGGTTATTGGAGGGAACTGGATAATTTTTCTTCCGGCGGAATTTGTCTGGTTTTAGCTTCAGATGAATTTGATGAAGATGATTACATCAGGGATTATTATGATTTCGTTTTATCTAAAAAGTAGTATAACGTCTGCCTTTTAAAAGAAATTTTGTTTTCAATGCCCTTATTTTTAGCAAAATAATTCTGGGTGCTGCTAGTAAAAGACGTTGTTTCCAGTTAAGTAGATCTACACATATTTCAGCTTTTATAAGTTTAAATAAATCAAGCCGACCTTCAGTTTTATAAAAGTTGCAAAGATAATAGTACTTCAGATTAATGTATTTTTTAAGACTGGCATGTGTAGGATTTTGCTGTAGGTAAAATTTAAAATCTGGTGGTTGTAGATTACTTATTCTGCTGTGTGTAATCTGGTTTTCACTATCTACACGATACAAACAACTAACTTTAGGATAATAAGCGAGTTTAAACTTTAGATTTGCCCTTATAAAAAAATCTACATCTTCAGAATAGGTAATTTTGGGATCAAACCCCCCAATGTCGTCAACTACCTCTTTCTTAAAACTAAAACTGCTGGGCGTAATTAAAGGCTGATTAAAATTAGCTTCAAAAAAGTCTGCGATTACACCTGGCTGTGGCAGTGCTACTGATATTTTAGGATTTACGGTATTACCTTTAGGAAATAACTCAGTATAGGCAGTACCAAAAATTGACGCCTCAGGCCAGTTTTTAGCCAAAAAAGACAGGTTTTTAAGATGATCTGGCAACCATAGATCGTCTCCATCAAGCAAAGCGATAAGTGTTCCTTTAGCCTCATTAATGCCTGTATTTCTCGCGTTTGATAATCCCGAATTTTCCTGATTTATTATGCGAAGATTTTCGACTTTAAAACCTTTCAGTATTTCAAGGCTATTATCTGTTGAACCGTCGTTTACAGCGATAATCTCAAAATCTCTATAATTTTGGTTGAGAACAGATTGCAGGGTTTCTGATATAAAATTAGCTTTATTATAAACCGGGATTATAACAGAGAATTTAGGCATCGGCTTGTAATATTTTTAAAAAATAATAAAGTCTGTATGCATCAAATAGTTTTAGAGAAGGTTTTGAAGAAAGTAGATTTTTGATTGTTCTATCTTCAACTTTAGAAAATAAGCTTATAAAACCTGAAGCTAAGTTCAATTTTTGAAGTTTAAGAGCGACCTTTTGTATAGGCCTGTAATTAAGCGGAATTTTTTTAGTGTGTTGAAGTCGTGCCAGAGTTTTCAATCCACTTTTGGTTTTGTTGATGTAAATCTCAGAATTTTCTAATCCCAAATGCAGCACGGGATTGTCAATATGCAAAACCTTAGCCTTTGCCTGTTGCAGGTTATAAACGAAAAGCACATCAAGCCCATAACCCGAGTCTAGGTATGAATTAGCTTTTATAAACACTTCTTTTTTAATGCAAATAGCTCCTGAAATAACAGATAAATATGGCGTTGAGCAGCGCTGGGTAACAGTACGTGTTTCTCTGTTTTTACCATATGTCCAGCGTAAAAGATTGTTTTTTTTCGGTTTTTCTATACTGTAGGCTACACCTCCAAAAATAACATCAGCATCGTTGATTCTATCGATAAACTTGCTAAGGAATTCTTTCGCCTGCGGCATAACATCAGCATCGAGAAAAAGCAAAGTATCAAAAGTTGCCTTTCGGGCTAAAAAATCTCGTGTAGCCGCTCTTCCCTTATTTTCTTTCCAATCATAATACGTGACATTTGTTAGGTAATCAAGATCTGAATTTATTTTTGCCGATGCTAAATCTGTAGAGGCATCATCTGCAATGATAATTTCAAATGGAATATCAGATTCTATTCCCATAGAATTTAGTAGTTCTACAAGATCAACAACGTTATAGTTAAAAACAGGAATAAGAATGGATACCATGGGCCAGTCTTATTTATTATATGGTTTTTTGAACAACCTCAAAAACTTTATTGCCATCACATTTAAGTGTTTTTGAAGGATATTTTAAAATAAGCGCGTAGTCATGGGTTGCCATAAGTATGGTGTTACCATTTTTATTTATTTCCTGTAAAACGCCCATAACTTCTACAGATGTTTGCGGGTCAAGATTTCCCGTGGGTTCATCTGCAAGAATAAGTTCGGGATCGTTAAGCAACGCCCGGGCAATCGCCACACGCTGTTGCTCACCGCCGGAAAGCTGATAAGGATATTTAAATCCTTTAGTTTTCATATCAACTTTATCCAGTACTTTTTCTATTCTGGTGTCCATTTCCTGTTTGTCTTTCCAGCCGGTAGCTTTCAGTACAAAACGTAAATTTTCGGTTACCGTGCGGTCATTAAGCAATTTAAAATCCTGAAAAACCACGCCTAGTTTTCGTCTTAAAAAAGGGATTTGTTTTTGCTTTAACGTCTGTAAGTCAAAATCAACAATATGACCTTCACCTTGCTGCAGCGGTAAATCACCGTACAGGGTTTTCATAAAACTACTTTTACCAGAACCGGTTTTACCTATGAGATAAACAAACTCACCTTTATTAATTTTGATATTCACATCTGAAAGAATGAGATTTTCCCGCTGAAAAATGGCTGCGTTTTTGAGTTCTAGTACGGCGTCTGACATAAATTAAAGTAACTTTCTATAAAAGGAAATAACGTCAAAAGTACAATATCTATTTTACTTCATTGAGTACTATAAATCTATTTGTAAAGCCGATTTTTATATCATTCAGACCGATTTTTGATAGGTGCGACCTATTTTTAGAAATCAGGTTCTTTATTTTTTACTTTAAAAATCGGCTTCAAACAGCTGATTTTCGGTCTTAGAAGTCGGTTTTTTAGCCTCTTGCTTTTCCGAATGTCGCGTTAACATAATTATCACATAAATCTAGCGTTATTACAAAATAGAACCCCCTATATTTGGGCTCGCGGATACGTCCGTTTTAGATACTAAAACAACACCATTTATGATCAATAGATTTTTGATTTTATCTTTTGCCTTACTGCTTTCTGCTCCTGTTTTACAGGCGCAGCAATCTGCAGCTTATACTAATGATCTTCTCAAATTTAATAAAGCGCTAACGCTGTACAACAGTAAACAATATCTGGCAGCGCAGACTTTATTTGATGACGTTAAGCAACAAAGTGACGATCCTACTACAAAAGGTGATTGCGCTTATTATATCGCAAATGCTGCCGTGCGGCTCAACCAGTCTGGTGCAGACCAGTTAATGCAGGATTTTGTAGAAGAATATCCTACCAGTACAAAACGTAATTCTGCTTTTCTGGATGTGGCAGATTATTATTTTGAGAACGGGAAATATGCTTACGCGAAAAAGTGGTACGAGCGCGTTGACCTTTCAAATTTAAGCGCTCAGGAGACTGAGCGTTATAACTTCAATATGGGTTATGTGCACTTTCAGACCAGAAGTCCGGAAGATGCAAAAATCTATTTTAACCGCGTTAGAGATTCTAAAAAATATGGTTCTCAAGCTAAATATTACGAAGGTTTTATCGCTTATGACAGCGATGATTATGAGCAAGCAAGCGATCTTTTTGATGAAGTAGAAGAGCAGGGAGGTGACCGCGAAGAACTGGCTTATTTTAAGGCAGATCTCAATTTTAAATTAGGAAAATTTGAGGAAGCGATAAAGCTGGGTAAAGAACAATTGCCTAATGCAAACCGTCAGGAAATTTCAGAACTGAATAAGATTATAGGAGAGAGTTATTTCAACTTAAATAAATATGCTGAAGCGATTCCGTATTTAAAGGAATATAAAGGAACTCGTGGTAAATGGAATAATACAGATTACTATCAGCTGGGATACGCGTATTACAAGCAAGGAGATTATGAAAACGCGATAAGCGAATTCAATAAAATCATTGATGGTAAAAACAGCGTAGCGCAAAACGCATATTATCACCTTGCAGATGCCTATTTACAAACAGGCCGCAAGCAGGAAGCTCTAAATGCTTTTCGCAACGCAGCAGAAATGGATTTTGAGCCAAAAATCAAAGAGGACAGTTCACTTAATTACGCTAAGCTAAGTTATGAAATAGGTAACGCTTACGAGCCTACGCCTTCTGTAATAAATAATTTTCTAGAGGAATATCCTGACAGTCCTGCAAAAACAGAACTTGAAGCGCTTTTGATCGATTCTTATATCACTTCAAAAAATTATGGTCAGGCGATGGATTTGCTTGAAAATAACAAAAATTTTAAGGATAAAGTGGCTTATCAAAAAGTGGCTTTTTATCGGGCGATTGAGCAATATAATGAGAGTGATTACGCAGGCGCAATTGATAATTTTGAGAATTCGCTTAAAGATCCCAGAACTGCAGAATTTACTGCCAGAGCACTTTACTGGAAGGCGGAAAGCGAATATAATTTAAACCGAATTGACGATGCGTTGCTCACTTTTAAGCAATTTGAACAAAGCAAAGAGGCGTCATCGCTTCCCGAATATAAAGATCTGGCGTACAATCTGGGTTATGCTTATTTTAAAAAGAAAAATTACGACCAGTCAGCTTCTTATTTTGCGCGTTATGTAAAAGCTTCAGATATTGATGAAACCCGAAAAGCCGATGCGTATTTGAGACTGGGAGACAGCTATTTTATAAGTCGAAAATACTGGCCTGCAATGGAAGCTTATAATTCTGCACTAGAACAGCGGGGCGGGGATCGTGATTATGCAACCTTTCAGAAAGCGATAAGCTATGGTTTTGTTGACCGAAATGATCAAAAAGTAGCCGCTCTTGACAATTTTGCCAGTCAGTTTCCTTCTTCCAGCTATCGTGATGATGCTTTATATGAACTTGGGAATACCTATGTTTCTATGAAGAAGAATGATGACGGTATTGCAGCTTATGACCGCCTTGTAAGAGAAGTGCCTAACAGTAAGTTTGTTTCAAAAGCTTTATTAAAAAAGGCTTTGATTTTTGACAATACAAACCGAAGCGATGAAGCTTTAAATTTATTTAAAAAAGTAGCTAGAGATTTTCCGGGTACTCCAGAAGGTGTTCAGGCGGTAGCTTCGGCAAAATTAATTTATATAGACCAGGGTCGCGTTGATGAATACGGGAAGTGGGCGAGTAGTCTTGATTATATTTCGGTAGATGATTCAGAACTTGATGAAGCTACTTTTTCTTCCGCAGAAAAACAATTTGTGGCTAATAACAGCGGTCAGGCAATCAAGCAATATGAAAAATATCTAAGCGATTATCCTAATGGCCAGCGTGCCATGGATGCGCATTTTTATTTAGGTCAGCTTTATTTTGCAAATAATGATTTTGATAAAACCATTCCGCATTATAAATATGTTTTGGCTAAAGAACGCAGCGAATTTACAGAACAGGCGCTTGCGAGATTAGGTCAGGTTTATTTAAGCAAAAGCAATTACACAGATGCAATTCCCGTTCTTGAACGTCTGGAGCAGGAATCTGATATCCCACAGAATACAATCTTTGCGCAGAGTAATTTGATGAAGTCGTATTACGAATTAAAGCAATATCCTAAAGCATTTAGCTACGCTGAAAAAGTTTTGGCGAATGCTAAAATAGATAATTCGGTTAAGAGTGACGCTCAGGTAATTATCGCTCGTAGCGCGATGAAAACTAATGACGAGAACAGGGCAAAAGAGGCTTATGCTCAAGTACAGAAAATTGCAACCGGCGAACTTGCTGCTGAAGCACTTTACTACGACGCTTATTTTAAAAATAAAGCCGGAGATCACAAAGCATCAAATGATGCAGTACAGAAACTGGCAAAAGATTATAGCGGTTATAAACTTTATGGCGCAAAAGGATTAGTGCTAATGGGCAAAAACTTTTATGCGCTGGGCGATTCTTATCAGGCAACTTATATTCTTGATAATGTAACCTCAAACTTTACAGATTATCCTGAAGTTGTAGCTGAAGCAAAAACCGAATTAAGTAAGATTAAAACTGCCGAAGCAAAAACTAATGCTTCTGTAGAAAACAAACAATAAGCAGACTTAACCGTATTCACCACTAATAAAATCGTTCTCATTTATGAACAATCCCAATAGATTAAGAGTTCTTTCAGCCAGTTTTATATTTATATTTTTAATAACCCTTAGCGCACAGGCTCAGGATGAAGACAACCTGGGAACAGAAGTTGTCAATGTTGTAAAGCCATACACTCCGGAAATTGGAGACGCTTTTAAAGTAAAGGCAACTCCGCAGCTTAATGACTCTGTAAATACAGCCAAAAAGAAAGTTACTTATGGCATATTTTCGGTTCCTGTGGCTTCAACGTTTACTCCGGCAAAAGGAAAGGCCGCAACGGTAGAACGTGCAAAACGCGTTAAACTTTATGATAATTATGTCACACTGGGCTTTGGCTCATATACAAGCGCTTTAGCTGAATTCTACAGTAATTTTGAAGTAAGCAGAAGTGATAATTTTGGTATTTATCTTAATCACAATTCATCTCAGGGCGGGATTAAAGACATTGCTTTAGACGACAAATTTTATGATACAAATCTCAATCTGAATTACAGTTCGCGTAATCGCGATGTAAACTGGCGCACAGATCTTGATTTAAAACATCAATTATATAACTGGTATGGCGTAGATGATTTTACGGCTTCTTCTCCGGAGACTTTAGACAGAATAGATCCTCAACATAGTTTTTATGGCGCCGAAGTTAGTGGTTCATTAGACCTTCAGGATTCATTTTTTAAAGGCGGAAGAGCAAGTCTGGGATATTTTGGTGATTCTTTCAGTTCAAGTGAAATACGAGCTATTGTAGCACCAACTTTAGAATTTCCTATTTCTGATGAAAATATAACTTTGGGATTAAAACTAGATTACGTTAACGGAAGTTTTGATCGCAATTATGACAACTCTCAGGACATTTCTTATAGTCATTTAAATATTTCAGCAAATCCCAGCTTACAAATACTCAGAGACGATTTAACCTTACGTTTAGGCGTTTCTGCAGCAGTAAATCTGGATACTGAAAATAGTGAAACCAACATTTATCTTTATCCTCGTGTTACCGCTTCGTATCGTGTGGTTGATGAATATTTCATCGCTTATGGTGGTATAGAAGGAGAACTGCAACAAAACTCATATGAAGATTATGTTACTGAAAATCCATTTCTTTCACCTACTTTATTAATTCGCCCTACAGATCAGCAATACGATGGTTATGTTGGGATGAAAGGTAAACTTGTCAATAGTGTGAGCTATAATTTGCGTGGTAGTTATACATCTCAAAACAACAAAGCGCTCTTTAAAAATAATCCACGTTTTGATGACAGTAATGGGAGTTTAGGAAATGAAGGTTATCAATATGGCAATTCTTTTGATGTCGTTTATGATGACGTAAAAACATTTTCTGCCTTTGGAGAATTAAACTTTGATGTTAACAGTAATTTTAAAATGCGGGTAAATGCCGAATATTTTAGTTATAATACTTCAAACGAACAAGAAGCTTGGAATTTACCAGATTATAAAGCTTCGCTTTTTGCAGATTATCAAATAAGCGAGCAGTGGTTTGCCGGTGCAAATTTATTTCTTGTGGGAGAGCGTAAGGATGAAACGTATACCACCGGACCTATGATTACAGAATTTCGCAATCCTGTAACTCTTGATAGTTATTTTGACTTAAATGCGCATGTGGGTTATAGAGTTAACGAGCAGCTTTCAGCTTTTGGTCGCATAAATAATATTCTTGACAATGGTTATGATAAATGGGTAAATTTCCCGGTACAGGGATTACAGGTAATGGCAGGAGCGACATATAAATTTGATTTTTAACCAGGCAGTCTGTATTAAATAAGATTCTATTATAAAAATCAAAAACCTCGTTATTAATCACGAGGTTTTTGATTTTTATGGAGTAAGATTTTTCTTTAATAATCGTATATTCTTACTAGGTTTTCTCACATCCACTTTTGTACTTTTGGTCAAAATTTACAAAATGAAAATTGCGTTTGGGCTACTCACCCTTATTTGTGTTTTAAGTTGTCAAACTGATGATAGAATACAGGTCGATTTATTGGTTAAAAATGCCAATATTTATACTGTTGACACCACTTTTTCAAAGGCACAAGCCTTTGTTGTAAATGATGGAAAGTTTGTTGCCGTAGGTTCTTCGGAAGATATTGATGTGAAATATAAAGCTACTAAAACTGTTGATGCTTCTGGTAAAACCATTTTGCCGGGACTTATTGACGCGCATTGTCATTTTTATAGATTTGGCACTACCTTACAATCTGTAAATCTGGTTGGTACTAAAAGTTATGATGAGGTTTTAGATCGCGTGCAGGCTTTTCAGGCTACACAGCCGGCAAAGTTTATTTACGGCCGTGGCTGGGATCAAAATGACTGGGAAGACAAAAATTTTCCTACTAAACAAAAACTGGATTCGCTTTTTCCTGATATTCCGGTTGCTTTACAGCGTATAGATGGCCACGCGTATCTGGTAAATCAGCGGGCACTTGATCTTGCAAAAATTGATAATACTACAATTGCCGAAGGT
>JBALXG010000012.1:16232-18126 GCA_036961055.1 Leeuwenhoekiella sp.
ATTGTGCGTGATAACGATGAGCTTACGGGAGTTCTTATAGATAACCCAATGGATCTCATCAATAATGTAATGCCAAAAATTACTCGTGAGCAGCAGGCAAAAGCACTTATTGACGCGCAGGAATATTGTTTTGATTACGGACTTACAACTGTAAATGATGCTGGTCTTGACAGACAAACCATTGAGCTGATTGATAGTTTACAAAAAGCAGGATCACTTGAGATGCGTATTTATGCGATGATAAGTAACAAGCCCGATGATGTAAATTATTTTCTAAACAATGGAATTTTAAAAACCGATAAACTCGATGTGCGTTCGGTTAAGGTTTATGGAGATGGCGCTTTGGGTTCACGTGGTGCTGCTTTGCGTGAACCATATTCTGACAGGGCAAATCATTATGGTGCGATGATCACGCCGGTAGACAGCATTTACGCTTTGGCAAAACGTCTGGCAAAAACAGATTTTCAGATGAATACCCACGCTATAGGAGATTCTGCAAATACGGTGGTTTTAAAGGCATATGCAGAAGCTTTGGATGGTCAGCATGATCGCCGCTGGAAGGTTGAACACGCGCAGGTTATTTCACCAGAAGATTTTGATTATTTTGATGATAATATTATTCCGTCTGTACAGCCCACCCACGCCACCAGTGATATGTACTGGGCAAAGGACAGGCTGGGATTACAACGTATGCGAGGTGCTTATGCGTATAAAGAATTGCTTGATGAAGCTGGTATTATTGCCTTGGGAACAGATTTTCCTGTAGAAGATGTGAATCCGTTTTATACATTTTATGCCGCTGTAGCGCGAAAGGATTTAATGCATTTTCCAGAGGGCGGTTTTCAAATGAAAGACGCGTTGAGCCGGGAAGAAACTCTTCGCGGAATGACAATCTGGGCAGCGTATTCTAATTTTGAAGAAAATGAAAAAGGAAGTATTGAAGCCGGAAAATTTGCTGATTTTATTATTATGGATCAGGATATTATGACCGTGACTGAAGATGAAATTCCTAATTTAAAGGTTTCAGAAACGTATTTAGGTGGTAAAAAAGTGAAGTAAAAAGCCGATTTTAGACCTTTTCAAGCTGATTTTTAACGCGTATATTTTTATTCATTCTGTCAAAAGAAAAAGTTTTTGAAATCTCATCGGCGAGTTCGTTGATCTCAATCACTTTTTCAAAGTCCTGCTTTGCTTTGGTTTTGTCAGATTCTAGCTGTAATTCGCCCACTTTTGTTAGATAATCACCTAGTTTTTCAAAGTGTCTTGATCGCAATTTGCGTTCCTGCAAATAGGTTTTCATTTCATCTTTAGGCAAACTCAGCAGCTTGTCAATATCAATATCAAGTTCTGCCAGAAGTCTGTCTTTAGAATGATGAATCACGGCTTCAGTTTTATCTTTCAATTGAAATTCAAAGAACTCTTCAAAAATGTTATCTAGTTCTTTTCCAAATTGAATGAGTTCATCCTGCTCTTTATTTCTGCGTAACATAAACTGGATAATTAAGTAACACTATTGTTTTGAAGAATTTATTAGGGTAAATTTTATATTTTCTTTATATGTCGTACCCTACCTGAAAATTAGTCATTTTCTTAACTTTAGGGAACAAATCAAAGCTGAAAAATTACAACTTCACTACAATTTTATTTAGAAATCTGATAATGTGTTATTTAAGTGAAACATAGATTTTGTGAACTATAAATATTAATTCTAATAAAATGTCATATGAAAACAAAAGTGTTTTTTATCCTGCTTTTAGCCATTAGTTTAAGCAGTTGTAAAGGTCAGGTTGAGAAAGATTCTGTGGCTGAAGATGGTCAAAAAGCAGATATTGGTCAGGTAAAACAAAATCCTAACGAGCCTAAAGTAAGCTGGAATGTAAAAAAGGAAACTGAT
>JBALXG010000130.1:0-3342 GCA_036961055.1 Leeuwenhoekiella sp.
ATTCTTCGCGAGCTTTAATAAAATAATCTTTGGCCTCTGCATTAGTTACCGTAACAGATTCTAGAGAATCCAGATATGCTATTGCATTTGTTATACATTCTAAATAATAGCCTTTCGCTGCTTCCCAGGAAGGTTCAATACTAGTGGTCTGATAGTTTGTTTCTTCATTTTTACAGGAAGAAAGTAAACCGAAAAGAAATAAAAAATATAAGATAAAACTTCTCTTCATTAGTTGATTTTTTGAAATAAATAAACAAAGACCTCCAGATGTTGGAGGTCTTTTATTTATTGTGAAATAGTTTGATAGTTATCGAGGTAAACCTTGTAATAAAACAATCTGTCCACCTTGTCTGTCTTCATTTTCGTCCGGCAAACTGTGACCGTCACGTCCTCTAAAGGAATCATTCTCCCAGTAATGTGGTTGCAGGTTAAGCATAAAAGTGCCGTCTACTCCTATTTTATCTGAAATATCGGTAAGTGCACCAAATTCACCACTCAAACCTGTGCTACCATTTATAGCAAGATCCTGGCGAATGACTAATTCTAAAACAACGCTTATGTTATTTCCACTTAAATCTGACTGATAGATATATGCCGCGTGACCTCTTGAAAATGAGTTAGGATCTTCCTGAAAGTATAAGAAATTTTCGGTTACGCAAATGTTATCAGGACTCTGTAATGAAGATAAATTACCATCTGCATTATTTGTATCTGTATTACCACTTATAACCTGCGTTAACTTACCTTCAAGTGGAGAGGATTCATCAAGTTCCAGTTTATAAACAGTTCCCCAATCGTTAGAAGTCCCTGCTCCAGGGCCTTTCCCGGTAACTGCAAAATATATATTTCTTGCATTAGCATCAGATCCTTTTTGATAATCTACATCTTCTACTCTCATAAAAGCTGTGGCGCCGGCAGCAACACAGGCATCTTCCATTTCACCCACAGTCATCGCTGCACCATTAGGTATTTCAACAAACTCAACATCGTATGAAGCTTTAAAATCAAGACTGCTTTCGTCATAAATGGTTCCGGCCACAACATCTGTTATTCCGCCTAAACCGTCAGAAACTTGTTTTAGTTTTAAAACAAATACTTTTCCATTTTCTAAATCTGCATCACCATTTTCAGAATAATATAAAATTACCTGACCCATTGAACCACTAGAGTCATCATCACCACCTATTATAACGGTCCTGCCCGCATAAGCTCCTTGTGGTAATGGAACGGCATTTTCCCATGAAAATTCACCTAAAGCATCTAAGCCAAAATCTGCTGTAGGATTAGGCGTCATATAAGGATCAATTCCCTTAACATCATAACTTATAGACTCTGAGGCAGATAAAAATAAATCTTTTGAACCACCGTGTATAGCAGCTTCCCACATTGTGCCAGAGCATTGACGCGCGATATCTGCAACGCCAGAGTTAAGCAACCATTCACCAGTTAAAGGTGTTAAGTTTTTGTCAAGCTTTATACGTGAAACGGCATAAGTATCCTCAGCATTTACTATATAAATATAACCATCGCTGTCTGGATCTTTTAGAAGTCCGGCGCCATCCTGCGCTCCTACCAGTTTAAAATCATTGCTTAAAGTATCTGATGAACTAAGCAAAGAATATGCTTTGACATAATTAAATTGCGGCATCATGGCCACTAAAGGATCAAGGTTAGATTTATTTGAAAACATACCTGGATCTGGGGTAAAATCTTCACCATCTTCACCATCAACGCCGTCAGTACCATTTGTACCATCTGTACCGTCAATACCATCAATTCCATTTTCTCCATCACAGCTGGTAAAAGTTACACCAACCGCCGAAAAAATAAAAAGTTGTAAAACAAGCTTTCTTAAAGTAGTCATTTTCTTATAAGTTTTAGTTTATTGATTTTACACAAACCTATCTTTTACTTATTTGAAAGTTGTTACCTTAATATAGTGGTTAAATTAAATTAAGCTCACCGTTATGTTACTTAGATTAAGACAACATCAATAATTAGATTGAATCTTAACTAGAACATCATAAAACAAAAAATAGCCCCAAAAGGCTATTTTTTAACGAATTAAGCATAGTTTTTACGCCTATTCAGCAAGAATTTGAGATGCATGATCCTTAGTTTTTACTTTATCAAATACATTTTCAACCTTGCCTTCTTCATTGATAACAAAAGTCATTCGGTGAATACCGTCATATTCTTTACCCATGAATTTTTTTAAGCCCCAAACGCCAAATGCTTCAATGACATTTTTATCTTCATCTGCCAGTAATGGGAAAGGCAGATCGTATTTCTCCTTAAAATTGGTTTGTCTTTTCTGTGAGTCTGCACTCACACCCAGCAGTTCATAACCTTTTTCCTTCAGCTCTTGATAATTATCACGCAAATTGCAGACCTCTGCTGTACAACCGGGCGTTGACGCTTTGGGATAAAAGAATACGATTAATTTTTTTCCTGTATAATCACTTAGTTTTATGGTTTTTCCATCCTGATCTACCGCTGTAAAATCTGGTACTGTATCGCCTTCTTTTAATGTATTCATTATATGTATTTTTGTTTCCCTAAAAGTAAAGAAAATGACCAAGGCCGAAAAGGTAACATTTGTTATTGATACGTTAAAGAGAATATACCCGCAGATTCCTATTCCGCTAGATCATAAAGATCCTTATACTTTACTTATTGCTGTGCTCATGAGTGCGCAAAGTACAGATGTAAAAGTGAATCAAATAACTCCTTTGCTTTTTGATATTGCAGACAACCCATACGACATGGTAAAATTGTCAATCGATGAGATACGCCAGATTATAAAACCTGTAGGTCTTTCGCCCATGAAAGCAAAAGGAATTCATGGTTTATCTGAAATTATTATCGAAAAATACAACGGGCAGGTTCCTCAAACTATTGAACAACTGGAAGAACTTCCGGCTGTGGGCCATAAAACAGCAAGTGTTGTAGTCTCGCAGGCCTTTAATATTGCGGCATTTCCTGTAGATACACACATTCACAGGCTAATGTACAGATGGGGATTGAGTAATGGTAAAAATGTAGTGCAAACCGAAAGAGACGCAAAAAGACTATTTCCTGAATATATCTGGAATGAACTTCACCTGCAAATCATCTGGTATGGAAGGCAATACAGCCCGGCAAGAGGGTGGAAACTTAATAAAGACATTATCACCGCCACAATAGGCCGCAAAAGTGTGTTTAAGGAATTTTATAAAAAAAGTCCGTTATAGAATATATAACGGACTTTTCAAAAATTAATTGAGAAGAGCTTCAAACTTCCCATACTTATAATCCATAACACTTAAAGCCTTTGAATAATTCAAAATAAAATCAATTGTT
>JBALXG010000130.1:3352-7228 GCA_036961055.1 Leeuwenhoekiella sp.
ATTATGATACATAGCGACCGAATTGCCAAACGATATTTCGGTTGCAATTGATTATCGCATTTCTGCGATTTTTTTTCAGAGTAAAGTTTAGCCATCAATAGCGTTTTTAAAGTACATATACTTTTTAACGCTCTATTGTTGAATTTAGTTTATTCTAATTTGTTAAAATTATATTATGCTTATCAATTACTTTACGCAAATTAATTAAGGCATAACGCATGCGTCCCAAAGCAGTATTTATACTTACTCCCGTATTATCTGCTATTTCCTTAAAACTCATTTCTTTATACATACGCATTTTTAAAACTTCCTTTTGATCGTCTGGAAGCTCTTCTATAAGTCTGCGTACATCGATCTCTACCTGATCCTTAATAATTTGCTTTTCTGCATTAAGACTAGAATCACTTAGCACAGAGAAAATACTAAACTCACCAGAATTATCAAACTTAGGCATACGGTTATTACGACGGAAATGATCTATTACCAGATTGTGCGCAATACGCATGACCCAAGGTAAAAATTTTCCTTCTTCATTATATCCTCCCCGTTTAAGAGTTCTGATAACTTTAATAAAGGTATCCTGAAAAATATCTTCGGTAATGTCTTTGTCGTAAACTTTTGAGTAAATAAAACTATAAATACGCTGTTGATGGCGTTTTATAAGTTCTGACAATGCAGTTTCCTCACCCTGTATGTAGTTTCTGACTAGGGTCGCGTCAGTGATTAACACATCTTTCATAGTATTACTTTTGTAGGTTTTATGGCCATACGAGCCAAAATCTTAAATCTAAAAGAGTAATAGTTATGCTATAGGCGTTGTGATTATGTTAACAATGGCGTAAATATAACAACTTTCATTCCAACAAAACAAAACTGCTTTACAATTTTAACATTAACACGACGTTAGGCAAAATCTCAGCGAGGTATCATACTTATAAATTACCTTTGCAACTGTATTAAAACCTGCTATGAATATAGACGTATCTACAGCTAGTCCCAAAGAAAATATTATTATAAAAGGGGCAAAACTTCATAACCTTAAAAATATAAATGTTCTCATACCACGTAATAAACTTGTGGTTATCACGGGGCTTTCAGGGTCGGGAAAATCTTCTCTCGCCTTTGATACGCTGTATGCCGAAGGGCAGCGCAGATATGTAGAAAGCCTTTCATCTTACGCGAGACAGTTTCTGGGCAGACTTAATAAACCAAAAGTTGATTATATAAAAGGTATCGCTCCTGCAATTGCTATTGAGCAAAAAGTAAATTCTACAAATCCCAGATCTACCGTAGGGACGACAACCGAAATTTATGATTATCTAAAATTACTTTTCGCCAGAATTGGCAAAACCTACTCTCCTGTTTCTGGAAATGAGGTTAAAAAAGATACGGTTACAGACGTTGTAAACTATGTAAAGTCTTTTGAAGACCGAACAAAAATGCTCCTTTTAGCACCAATAATCGTTGAAAAAGGCCGAAAAATAGAAGAGAAAATCAATATTTTACTGCAACAAGGCTATGCTCGTATTAAGGTTAATAATGACGTTGTGCGCATTGACGAAGCAAATAATCTGAAGGAGAGCGATAAACTCTACCTGGTTGTTGACAGGATTGTAAAAAGTGATGATGAAGATTTTTACAACCGTCTGGCAGATGCTGTGCAAACTGCATTTTTTGAAGGAAAAGGTGAAGCTTTAATAGAATCTATTGATACTGGTGAGCAACGCGTTTTCAGTAATAGTTTTGAACTTGACGGAATAACCTTTCTTGAGCCTAACGTTCATCTTTTCAGTTTTAATAATCCGTATGGCGCTTGTCCTACGTGTGAAGGTTACGGCGATGTGATTGGGATTGATGAAGATCTCGTTATTCAGAATACAGCGCTTTCAGTTTATGACCATGCTGTTTTTCCGTGGCGTGGCGAGAGCATGAGTTATTACAGAGATCAATTGGTCAACAACGCTTATAAATTTGATTTCCCTATACACAAACCCTATTTCGAACTTTCAGATAAACAAAAGGAGGTTTTATGGCATGGAAACCAGTTTTTTGAGGGAATTCACCAGTTTTTTGAATTTCTTGAATCTAAGTCTTACAAAATACAGAATCGGGTTATGCTTTCGCGCTATCGCGGAAAAACAAAATGTAAAACCTGCAATGGCAAACGCCTGCGTCAGGAAGCTAATTATGTAAAAGTAGGCGGCGCAACAATTACAGATCTGGTTACGCTTCCGCTGAATAAAGTAGCAGATTTTTTTAACAAACTCGAACTTTCAGAATATGATCAACAAGTCGCAAAACGCCTTCTTACAGAAATTAGCAGCAGATTAGAATTTCTCGCAAAAGTTGGACTTAATTACCTCACATTAAACCGAAAATCAAATACACTTTCTGGTGGCGAATCGCAGCGTATTAATCTTGCCACTTCTCTGGGAAGTAGTCTGGTAGGTTCTATGTATATTCTTGATGAGCCCAGTATTGGCCTGCATCCTAAAGATACAGAGCGCTTAATTGATGTTTTGATTGATTTGCGTAATCTGGGCAACACGGTGATTGTTGTTGAGCATGATGAAGACATTATGAAAGCCGCAGATAACATCATTGATATTGGTCCTGAAGCCGGAACCTTTGGTGGTGAAGTTGTTGCGGTAGGTACTTATGATGAAATTCTTAAAAGTGATAGCCTTACGGCGAAATATCTTAATGGCGAGGAACAGATAAAAGTACCGGCCAAAAGAAGAACTTCAAAATATTATATTGATATACTTGGGGCACGTGAGAATAATTTAAAAAATATCGATGTGCGCTTTCCGTTAGGCGTTTTTGTTGCCGTTACCGGAGTTTCCGGAAGTGGTAAAAGTACTTTGGTTAAAAAATTATTATATCCCGCAATGCTTAAAGAAACCGGCGGTTATGGTGAGAAAATTGGCCAGTTTACGGGGGTAGAGGGTAGTTTTGATAATATTAAGCACGTAGAATTTGTAAACCAAAATCCCATAGGTAGATCTTCACGGTCAAATCCGGTGACTTACATTAAGGCTTATGACGACATCAGAGCGCTTTTTGCTGATCAAAAACTGAGTAAAATACGCAATTTTAAAACTAAACATTTCTCATTTAATGTAGATGGTGGTCGCTGCGAAACCTGTAAAGGTGAAGGCGAAGTTACTATTGAAATGCAGTTTATGGCAGACGTTCATCTTGAATGTGAAACCTGTAATGGTAAGCGTTTTAAAAAGGAAGTTCTGGAAGTAACTTTTGAAGATAAAAATATTGATGATGTTCTCAATATGACCATTGATGATGCCGTCGCTTTCTTCAAACAGCATAAACAAGATAAAATCACACGTAAACTTAAACCGTTACAAGATGTAGGTTTAGGTTATGTGACTTTGGGACAAAGCTCCTCTACCCTGTCTGGTGGTGAAGCGCAGCGTATTAAACTAGCGTCTTTTCTTGTAAAAGGAACGACAAAAGATAAAGCGCTTTTTATTTTTGATGAACCTACAACGGGACTACACTTTCACGATATTAAAAAATTACTCGCGTCTTTTGAAGCCTTAATTGCAAAAGGACATTCAATAATTGTGGTAGAACACAATCTCGATCTTATAAAATGTGCAGATCATATTATCGATCTGGGATTAGATGGTGGTGAGAACGGAGGTTATTTAATGGCTGCAGGAACTCCTGAAGAAGTAGCTAAAAATAAAAAATCATACACTGCTCATTATCTCAAAGAGAAAATTTAGAGCATTTTTCCAAAAATAATAAAATTATTTTCAGTCTATTTTTCGGCATATTTAACCGATTTATACACTTAAAAATGAGATTTTTACAACTAAAATTCCAGAATCACGTACCATAAGCGATTCT